>CAZLBJ010000046.1:0-6810 GCA_964557755.1 uncultured Thermoanaerobaculia bacterium | reverse complement strand
CGCAGAGGCAGTTGATGCGGCCGGCGACGGTGCTGAAGTAGAGCAGCGGCGCGGCCGAGGCGTCGAGCCCGGCGGCTGCCTGCTCGAAGCGTTGGAGAGCCTCCTCGGTACGTCCGAGAGCTTCGAGCAGGTTCGCGTGCTTGATGGCGACGCGGCTGGCGTCGGGACCGGCGCCGAGCGCTTCCGCCGCCGCGGCGAGGAGACGGTCGGCTTGCTCGAAGCGGCGTTGGTCGATGCGCAAGGAGGCCTCGAGGCTCGCCACCTCGGCGGCGACCGCAGGGTCGAGAGCCCGCACTTCCGGCTGACGGCGGAGGGCGCGGAAGGCGCGGTCGGCGGCGGGAAGGTCGCCGGCGACGCGCAGGGCGTTGGCATGATGGGCGGCGGCCAGCGCCTTGAGCTCCTGCGCCCAAGCCATCGTCTGCCGGCCCTCGTCGCGGTCGAGGCAGAGCGGAACGAGGGCGGTGAGCGCCGCAGCCTCACGAGGGCTGGTGCGGAGGATGCGCTTCGCCTCGTCGAGCAGCAGCAGGACGAAGGCGTGGGAGCGGTACCGGGTCTTCGAGCGGCGGACCGTATCCGGCCACCTCTCGACGGGCTGGCGCCGCAGGCGGGCGAGGTCCTCGCGGGCGCGCCGCAGGATCGCCCGGATCCGGGCCTGGTGCTGCTGCTCGCGGTCGAAGAGGCCGAGCCTGAAGTCGCGGGCGGCGGGAGGGCGGCGAGGCGCTCCTCCGTCGACGGCGGCGGCGCTCGCCTGGAATTGGGGCCGGCCGTCCCATTCGCCGCGGCAGGTCGGGCAGAGGTCCATCAGGTGACGGTGCGCCTGCTGGAGGAGCAGCTCCGTCGGCAGGACGCATCGCAGGGTGAGCCAGTAGTGATGTTCACGCACGTGCATAGAAAGTCGTCTCCCTTTCGCGGGTCCTCTATTACGTCGGTGCGTGCCGCGCACAAAAGGGAGACACAAACTATTGAGGACAGGCCACTGCGGCGCAGGCAGGAATCAGTGTCAACTTGGTAGCGTGATTGGATAATCACCTGCTCACCGGGCTGAACGCGCACGGCGAGCAGCGGCCCCACCCACCACACTTCTGAATCCGGCCGGCTCTCGGGCGGCCGGCGCGCCACGGACCTACCCGTCGGGGTCGACGCTCGGCAGCGCCTCGCCGTCGTTTTCGACCGTGGTCTGGGTGGTGGTGCTCTCACCCGATCCGTCAGGCGGCAGCGGCGAGGCGACTGCACCGTTCGGATCGACCGACGGAAGACTCTCGTCCGCGCGAGTGATCCTGGCGACAGCGTCGGACGGCCAGGCCAGCCAGACGTCCAGCCAGCCGAGGAGACTCCCGGCGACGGCGTCGGCGGGCGCTGCGAAGGCCGGCAAGGCCGGGAACGCGATCAAGGCGACGGCGAGCACAACGGCTGGAAGCGGCTTGCGGTGGGTCTGCAGCATGGTCTCTCCTCGTCTCCTCCGGGGTATCCTCCCGCGGCTCGACGACTCCGTGTCGTCTGCGCGAGGCCCCATTCAGTTCAGTAGGGGTAGAGGGTAGCACCGGGACATCCGCGCAGGCAGAAATCGGTGTCAACTTGCACCCCGAAGGATGACTTGGGGAGCCGACGGCAAGTCGAATCGCCCGCGCGGCGAGGATCGCCCTGGTCGCGGAAGACCAGGAGCGCGGCGCCGGTGGGCGCTACTCGGAGGTGCTGGTCGGCGCGGTACCCGGGAGCGAGAGGCGGCGGCGGAGCTCGACCACCACGGCGACCGTCAGGCGGTGGGCGGCGACGGCGTGCTCGAAGAGCTCGAGGGCGTGGAGGGTCTCGGCGGGGAGCTGGCTCGCACGGAAGCGGGCGACGAGAGGGCCGGCGAGCTGCCGCAAGTCCTCGGCGCGGCCCATGCGGAGATAGACCTCGGCGAGGAAGAGAGAGGCGAGGGCGGCGTCGTGGCTTCGGCCGAGGACGAGGAGCCCTTCACGGCAGTCCTCGAAGGCGGCCTCGGCCGCGGTGTAGTCCTGCCAGCCGAGCGCGATGCGGCCCTCGAGGCACCGCAGGATGGCACCGCCGAAGAGGTCGTCCCCGTCCTCGTAGACGTCGAGGTTGCGGTCGAGCAGGCGGCGCGCCTCCCGGTAGCGCTCGAGGTCGCAGAGGGCGTTGAGCCGTTCGCTGACGATCGACATCCGCAGGTAGGGGTCGACGGGCTGCGGCGCCGAGGCGAGGCTCTCGGCGGCGGCGTCGAGCAAGGGCAGACAGTCCCCGGGACGACCAAGGCCCCGTACGAGCATGGCGTGCTTGATGCGGGCGCGGGCGAGGCCGGCGCCGTCGCCGGCGTACTGGTAGGCCAAGGCGGCGCGGTCGAGGAGCTCCTCGGCATGGGGGAGGTGGTTCTGCTCGATCCGGAGCGAAGCCTCGAGGCTCGTGACCTCGGCGACGACGGCGGGATCGCCCACGGGATGCGCGCCGAGCGTGCGGCGCAGCTCGACGAAGATGCGGTCGGCGGCGGGGTGGTCGCCGAGGATGCGCAGGGCGTTGGCGCGGTGGGCCTCGGCGCGGGCGAGGAGCCCCGGAGCCCAGTCGGGAGCGGCGTCGCCCTTGGCCCAGTCGAGGGCGAGCGGGACGAGCTCGGCCCAGCCCAGGGCCTCGGCCGGCGCCTTGCGGACCAGCGAGCGGGACGTCTCGACCAGGAGCTCGGCGAAGGCGCGGCCCTGGAACTGCCGGAACGCCCCCTTGATCTTGGCGGCACGCCGGTGCGGCGGCAGGCGCTGGAGGATCCAGAGCTGCTCGTAGGCGCGCCGGCGGTGATAGCGGAGCTGGTCCATCAGCTCGTCCTGGGCGTCGAGGGTGGCGGTGTCGACGCGGAGGTCGTCGTCGGACGGCTCGGGCGGAGCCTGGGGCGCCGTGAAACGGTGGAGGTCGTCGAGGAGGGTCTCCTGGAGCCGCGGGCCGAGCCGGTCCCATTCCTCGCGGCAGACCGGGCACGCGTCGATCAGGTGGCGGAGCGTCCGGCGGGCGAGGAGGTTCGCGGCGGTCCCCGTGGCGTCGAGGCTCACGTAGTCGTCGCTCCGCAGATGTTCGTCGGCCATTCGTCCTTCCCGCTTCACAGGTTCGGGGAATTGTGGCACATCCTGCCCGGGCTGGCCAAGTTGTCACTGAAATTCTCTTGCACGGTCGCGAAACGACACCGATTTCTGCGTGCAGAGGTGCGCCGGGACGAAACTCGGCAGCGTAGCTGAGCACCTGCTTTTTCGCGCGTAGCCTCAAGCGCATGCAGCGAAGCGCAACGACGGGGGGTGCGGGGCACGGCGGCCGGCCGCGGGCGGTGCCTGCGACCAGCGAGCTGCCGGCGCCCACCGGCCCCCGCGGCGGCACGACCACGGTGACGCGCTCCGGCCAGGTCAAGAAGAACCTCTGGATCTCCCGCGAGCACGCCGAGGCCCTGCGCGAGAAGGCGTTCCACGAGCGCAGGAGCGAGGCCGAGATCATCCGTGAGGGGCTGGAGCTCGTCCTCGAGGAGGGGCGCGAGGCATGAGCGCCGGTTCGCCGTTCCGGTGCGGAGCCGCCGGCTCCGCAGCCCTCCCGCGGGGCACGACCCGGGAGCTGTCACCGGGCCGTGCCCCGCTCTTTTTTCATGAGCTGGAAGGAGCAGAGGCATGGCCAGAGGCAAGAGACCGAAGCGAGTCGGGGCCGGCGGGCCCAAGAGCGGCGCCGGCGACGAAGGCCCGTCGGCGGAGGCGCTGCGGGAGAGCATCATCGAGCGGGTCCAGAAGATCGACTCGCGCCACGCCCTGCTGGCCATCGACGCGGTGGTGAGCGTCCACGAGCCGCCGTTCGACGCGGAGCTGGCGGTCGAAGCGTTCGTGGGGGTGGCCGAAATGGTGGCGGGGATGCAGCTCTTGGGCGAGCAGGCACGGCGAGCCCGGGAGGGCCGCGGTGAGCCGAGTTGAGCCGGGGTACGTCCATCGCTGGTTCACGCTCCAGTTCGGCGACGAGCTGTCCGCCGAGCTCGCCGGCAAGCTGAAGGCCCTCCTCGGCGGCGTTGACAGCCCGAGCGTCGACGGCCTCGTCGAGGACCTCTTCCCCAACCTGGTCTACGCGCTCGAGCTCGCGGTCCGCGTGGAGCATTCCGGCGCGGTCGACCTGTGGATCGCCCACGGAGCGATCGAACACATCGAGACGCTGTGGCCTCTAGTCTCCGCCCGCGGCTGGCCGCACCCGTCCACCGGCACCCGGGGCCTGCGCGAGGCGTGGCTGCAGCGGCTCGACCCGGAGGCGGCGTGGGAGCTGCGCGCCGAGGTCGAGGAGCGTACCGAGGACGGCTGGCGGGGGGCGGCGGGCGAGGACCTGGCCGAAGCCCTGGCCCGCGACGCCATCGAGACCGGCGCGGCCCTTCTCGCACTCGGCGACGAGCGCGGCGCCGTTGCCCGGCAGGCCGGCGAGCGCTGGCTCGAGCAGCTGGGCCAGGTCGACGAGGTCGCGGAGCGATGGAGGCCGATCGGGGAGGCGTTGGCTCACCTGGTGCCGCAGTTTCGGCGCGACGACCAGTGATGGGGAGCGAGGATGACGGCTGGAAGCCTGTCTATCGCGCTGGAAGGGTTGGTCGTCCCACGCGGGCAAAAGTGCCAGCCAAGCCAAGCAGCTTCAATCCGGCGTAGCGCTCAGCGCCTGCTGCACGCGGTAGAGGAGCTGCTGCGGGGAGAAGGGCTTGGCCAGCAGGTCGCTCTGGGCGTCCGCCCGCGTGCGCTCCTCGAGCTCCTGGCGGCTGTAGCCGGTCATGAACAGCACGCGTGCACCGGGGTGCCGCTCGACCACTCGCTCGGCCACCTCGCGGCCGTTCATTCCGGGCAGGATGACGTCGGTGAGCAGCAGGTCGAGGCTCTCCAGGCGGCCCGCCAGGGCGAGCGCCTGGGCGCCGTCGGCGGCGGCCAGCAGGTGGTGGCCGCGGCCGCTCAGCACGTCGCGCACCAGGCCGAGCACGGCCGGCTCGTCCTCGACCACCAGGATGGTCGATGGCGGCTCGCGCTCCGCGGTGGGCGGCGCCTCGGCCGGGCGCCGCCGCCGCTGCCGCCGCCCCTGCGCCGACGGCCAGTGGATGCGCACCTCGGTGCCCTCGCCCGGGGCGCTGTCGACCTCGATGCGGCCGCCGGCCTGCTCGACGATGCCGTACACAGTCGGCAGCCCGAGGCCGGTGCCCTTGCCTTCCGCCTTGGTGGTGAAGAACGGTTCGAAGATGTGGGCGAGCACCTCCGGCTCCATGCCGTGGCCGTCGTCGCGCACCACCAGGGTGACGCTGCCCGGCTCCTGACGGCGGGTGACGATCTCCAGCAGGCCGCCCTCCGGCATGGCGTCGCGGGCGTTGATCACCAGGTTGAGCAGCGCTTGCTCGACCTGGTTGGCGTCGGCCCAGATCGCCGATCGCGAGGCCTCCAGGCGGATCACCATCACGACGTCCTCGCCGAGCGTGCGGCGCAGCATCATCTCCATGCCGCGCAGCCGCTCGTCGAGCACGAAGGCGTCGGGCTGGCGCGGCTGGCGGCGGCCGAAGGTGAGGAGCTGGCGGGTGAGCTCGGCGGCGCGCTCGCCGGCCTTGCGGATCTCCTGGCCGTAGGGGCGCAGCGGGTCGGCCTCCGGCAGGCGGGCGAGGAGCAGGTCGCTGAAGCCGTTGATGGCGGTCAGCAGGTTGTTGAAGTCGTGGGCGACGCCGCCGGCGAGTCGTCCGACGGCCTCGAGCTTCTGCGACTGCAGGAGCTGGCGGTTGAGCTCCTTCAGCGCCTCCTCGCTCTGCTTGCGGCGGCTGACGTCGCGCGCGATGAGCAGCGTGCTCGAGCGGCCGCCCACCTGCATGCCGGCGCTCGACACCTCGACGTCCACCGGCGTGCCGTCGGCGCGCAGCAGGCGCAGCTCGATGCTGCCGGCGAACGGCTCGGCGCGCTGGCGCTGGAGCAGGGCGAGGCCGGCGTCGCGGTCGTCGGGGTGGAGGAACTCCTCCCAGCGCCGCCCGCGCAGGCGGCCGGCGGAGACGTGGTCGAGCAGCACCGCGGCCGCCTGGTTGCCGAGGTCGACGCGACCGCCGCTGACCAGCAGCAGGGCGTCGGGCAGCGTCTGCACCAGGCGCCGCCAGCGCCGCTCGCTCTGCACCAGCGCCTCCTCGGCGAGCTTGAGCTGGGTGATGTCGAGGTGCAGGACGACGGCGCCGCCGCCGGCCAGCGGGCTGGCCATGAGGCGGAACCAGCGGCGGGTCGCCGGCGTGTGGCAGCGGTACTCGAGCGAGAAGCCGTCGCGGTGGCCGGCCAGCACCTCGCGCAGGCCGCGCTCGGCGGCGGCCGCCTCCGGCGCCTCCTGGGGGTCGGCGGCGGCGCACACCGCGAGGTAGCTCATGCCGACGCCGTGGTCCGGCCGGTCGAGCCCGTGGCTCTCGGCGGCACGGCGCCACACCCGGTTGACGCCGACCACGACGCCGTCGGCGTCGAGCAGCACCATCTGGGTCGGCAGCGCGTCGAGGACGGCGTCGCGGAACGCCTCCTCGGTGGCTTCGGCAACGTGCATCTGGACCTCGCGCAAGACGGCGCCGGGCGAGAACGGAGCGCCGGGAATACGGCGGCGGCTGATCCGGGCCGGTCTCATATTAGCGCCTTTGCGAAAATGACGCCACGGCCGCTTCGCCCACTTGCCGCGTCGGCGGCGCGGCAGAGTCGTCGTGCCGGTCGAGGAACGACAGGTTGGCGCCGGCCGCCTCCAGGCGGGCCGCGAAGTCCTTCTTGTCGTTGGCCTTCGGGTAGGCTTCGGCGGGCGCCACCACGCCGTCGGAGACCAGCTCGAGGAGGGCCTCGT
>CAZLBJ010000045.1:0-5412 GCA_964557755.1 uncultured Thermoanaerobaculia bacterium | reverse complement strand
GCGGCCGAGGCGCTGCGCGAGGTGGGCGACCGGCGCCGCCTGGCCGAGACCCAGCGCTTCCGCGCCGAGGCGCTCCTGGTGGCGCAGCGGCCCGCGGAGGCCGAGGCGGCCCTGCTCGAGGCGCGGGCGCTCTACCGTAGCGCCGGCGACCGCAACGGCGAGGCGCTGGCCGAGCTCGCCCTCGCCGACGTCGATCGTACCGCCGGCCGCGCGGCCGCGGCGCAGGCGCGCCTTGAGACCGGGATCGGCCTCCTGGAGGGCCTGCGCGCGGGTCTCGACACGCCCGATCTGCGAGCCTCCTACCTCGCTTCCCAGCGCGCCGCCTACGAGCGTCTCGTCGACCTGCACCTGGCGCAAGGGCGGGCGGCACAGGCGCTGGAGGTGGCCGAGGCGGCCTCCGCCCGCTCGCTCCTCGACCTGGTGGAGGAGGCGGTGGCCGACCTGCCGCGGGCGATCGATCCTCGGCTCGCCGCGCGGCGCGACGAGCTGGAGCGCGGGCTGCGCATCAAGATCGACCGCCGCCTCGACCTCGACGAGAGCGAAGATGCCGAGCAGGTGGCGCGGCTGGAGGGCGAGATCGACGCCCTGCTCACGGGCCTGGACGCCGTCGAGGCGCGGTTTCGCGGCGCCAGCGACCGGTACGCGGAGCTCACCCGCCCCCCGCTGCTGTCCGCGGCCGAGATCCAGGATCTCCTCGCCGACGACACCGTTTTGCTGCGTTACTCCCTCGGCGAGGAGCGGAGCTGGCTGTGGCGGGTGACGGCGGAGGGCATGGCGGTGCACCCGCTGCCGCCGCGCCGGAGCTTGGAAGACCTCGCCCGCGCCGCCCACGAGGAGCTCAGCTCGCGGGGAGCCGCGTCCGCCGCCGCGCCGGTGCCGGTCGCCGGCGAGTTGGCAAGCATGCTGCTCGGCCCGGTGGCCTCCGACCTCGGCCAGCGGCGCCTGCTGGTGGTCGCCGACGGCGCCCTCCATTACCTCCCCTTCGCCGCCCTGCCGGTGCCGGGCGAGCCCGCGACGGTGCTGCTCGACGACCACGAGATCGTCACCGCGCCGTCGATGTCGGTGCTCGCGCAACAGCGGCGGGCGCTGGCCGAGCGCGGTGCGGCTCCGCGCACGCTGGCGGTGGTGGCCGACCCGGTGTTCGACGAGGCCGACCACCGGGTGGCCTCGGCGCTCGCCGCCGCCGAGGAACCGGAGGCGGCGGTGCTGCGCGGCGGCGACGGTTTCGCCCGCCTGCGCTTCAGCCGCCGCGAGGCGGACGCCATCGCCGCCCTGGTGCCGGCCGGCGAGCGCCTGGTGGCCGTCGACTTCGCGGCCAACCGCGAGACCGTGCTCGACGGCAGCCTGACGCCGTACCGCATCGTCCACTTCGCCACCCACGGCGTCCTCGACGCCCGCCGCCCCGAGCTCTCCGGCCTGATGCTGTCGCGGGTGGACGCGGCGGGCCAGGCGCGGCTCGGCCTGCTCGGGCTGCGCGACATCTACGACCTGCGCCTCTCCGCCGACCTGGTGGTGCTCAGCGGTTGCCGCACCGCCCTCGGCCGCGAGGTGCGCGGCGAGGGGCTGGTGGGCCTCACCCGCGGCTTCCTCTATGCCGGCGTGCCGCGGGTGGTGGCCAGCCTGTGGCAGGTCGACGATCGCGCCACTGCCGAGCTGATGGCCGCCTTCTACGACGGCCTGCTGGCCGGCGGTCTGGCGCCGGCGGAGGCGCTGCGACGGGCGCAGCTCGCCCTGCGCTCGCAGCCGCGCACCCGGGACCCCTACTATTGGGCCGCGTTCGTCCTGCAGGGCGACTGGCACCGGTCGCCGACGGCCGGGGATGGTAATCGCGTGGCGGCCGGCGACACTCATGAATGAGCGGCGTGACCGCCACGGGCACGCCGAATCCACTGACGATCACGGGAGACGACGATGAGCGACGGATTCGCAGGCAAGTCGTGGAAGGTCGGTCTGAGCAACACCCCGGTGTTCCCGCCCGGTACGGTGCTGACGATCTCGGCGGCGGGCGCCGACTATCAGGTGACCGTGAGCAATGCGGGCGACTGCCACCCGGACACCAACCCGCTGAGCGCCACGGCGTCGAACGGGCTGCTGACCACCCAGACGTTCACCCTGCCCAAGACATGCCAGATCGGTGGTCTCGAGTACCGGGCGACGGCGGCGCTGATCGGCGACCGCCACATCGCCGGCGCGGTCGAGCTCGCCAACCTGGGCTACGAGGAGGTCACCAACGGCAACCCCACCGGCACCTACACCGCCGAGGAGGAGGGCGGCCCGGACGAGACCTGAGCGCGCCGCCGGGGAACGGGGGCGGCGGCCGGCGCCGCCACCCCCGACTGCCACGGCCCCGGGGCGGCCCGGTTGTCACGCCGCGGGGCCTGTGTCACGCTCCCCCGCATGAACGAACGGCGTAGCGCCTACAAGGCCGCCGGCGTCGACATCGACGCCCAGGAGCGGGCCCTGTCGCGGGTCAAGGAGCTCGCCGAAGGCACCCGCACGGCCGGCGTCCTCGCCGGCGTCGGTGGCTTCGGGGGCCTCTTCCGGCCCGACCTCGGCGACTACCGGGAGCCGGTGCTGGTGTCGTCGGCCGACGGCGTCGGCACCAAGCTCGAGGTGGCGCGGCGCGCCGGCGACTACTCGACCGTCGGCCGCGACCTGGTCAACCACTGCGTCAACGACGTGCTGGTGCAGGGCGCGGTGCCGCTGTTCTTCCTCGACTACGTCGGCGCCGGCAGGCTCGAGCCGGACAAGCTGGTCGAGCTGGTGCGCGGCGTCGCCGACGGCTGCCGCGACAACGGCTGCGCGCTGCTCGGCGGCGAGACCGCCGAGATGCCCGGCTTCTACCGCGACGGCGACTACGAGCTGGTGGGCTTCATCGTCGGCGTCGTCGAGCGCGAGGCGCTGCTCGACGGCTCGCGGGTGGCGGCCGGCGACGTGCTGGTCGGGCTGCCCTCGGCGGGCCTCCACACCAACGGCTACTCGCTGGCGCGGCGGGTGGTCTTCGAGCAGGCCCGCCTCGGCCCGGGCGACGCCGCGCCGTGGGTGACGCGCGGCCGCCGCACCGTCGCCCAGGAGCTGCTGGCGCCGCACCTCTCCTACTTGAAGCCGCTCGGCCCGCTGCTGCGCCACCCCGGGCTCCACGCCCTCGCCCACGTCACCGGCGGCGGCCTCACCGACAACCTGCCGCGGGTGCTACCCGCCGGCACCCACGCCTCGGTCCGCGTCGGCAGCTGGGAGATCCCGGAGATCTTCACCTGGCTGCAGGAGCAGGGCGACGTCGACGACGAGGAGATGCTGCGCGTCTTCAACCTGGGCGTCGGCATGGTGGCGGTGGTCGAGCCCGAGGCGCTGGGCGAGGTGCTGGCGTCGCTGCGCGCCTCCGGCCAGCGGAGCTGCGTCGTCGGCACCGTGCAGGAGGGCGGCTCGGGGGTGGTCTACGACCTCGAGTCGGCGGGGCACGAGGACGCGCCGCGGCTCGGTGCTCCCGAGGGATGACCGCCCGCCTCGCCGTCCTGCTGTCCGGGCGCGGCAGCAACTTCCTCGCCCTCCACGCCGCCGTCCAGCGCGGCGAGCTGCCGGCCGAGATCGTCGCCGTGCTCTCCGACGTGGCGGAGGCGCCCGGGCTGGCGGCGGCGCGGCGGCTCGGCCTGCCGGCGGTGGCGGTGCCGAGGCGCGGCGAGCCGTCGCGGCAGGCGCACGAGGAGAAGGTGCTGGCAGCTCTGGCGGCGGCGCGGCCGGACTGGCTCTGCCTCGCCGGCTACATGCGCCTGCTGTCGCCCGCCTTCGTGGCCCGCTTCCCGCGCCGCATCGTCAACGTCCACCCGAGCCTGCTCCCCGCCTTCCCTGGCCTCGACGCCCAGCGGCAGGCGCTCGAGCACGGCGTCAAGGTCTCCGGCTGCACCGTGCACCTCGTCGACGAGGGGCTCGACAGCGGCCCGATCGTCGTCCAGCGCGCCGTGCCGGTGGCCGACGACGACGACGAGGCGAGCCTCGCGGCGCGCATCCTCGATCAGGAGCACCGCGCCTATCCGCAGGCCCTGGGGCGCCTGCTGCGCGAGCCGTGGGAGGTGCGCGGACGCCGCCTCGTCTTCCTCTCCGCGGAAGGGGGTTGACAGCCGGCGGGCGGTGCCCTACACTCCCGGCTCCGGTGACGAGCTCACCGGCGGCGGGCCGCTGGAATACGCAGGTGCGGCCCCCGGTTGAAAGGGTCGTCTACACCGGCTCGCCCGGCCCCGCCTCCACGGCGGGAATTCCCCAGCGGGAATACAAGCGGGAATAGCGGGCGGGCAAACTCGGTTGAAACCACTTGCGCCCCGATCCCTACGGAGCTCCGCTCCGTGGATCTGGACGCGTCTCGGGGGTTGACAAGACCTCCGAGTCTGGTAGACTCAGAATTCGCCCCCGATGGAACCCACGGGGTTTGACCGCGGGCGGCGTCGGTTCTTTGAAAACTGAATAGAGAGAAGAAGAGAAGCGACCTGTCTCTTCGCCGGACCGTTTCGACGATCCGGTAAGGACCCAACGAGAATTCACGGTCCGCCGGGCTCTAGCCGGGCTCGGGCGTGACCTGCCTAGTTCAAACTGGAGAGTTTGATCCTGGCTCAGAATGAACGCTGGCGGCGTGCTTAACACATGCAAGTCGTGCGCGAAAGTGGCTTCGGCCACGAGTAGAGCGGCGAACGGGTGAGTAACACGTGGGTGATCTGCCCAAGTGCGGGGAATAACCTGGGGAAACTCGGGCTAATGCCGCATAATCTTTCCAGGCTGCGGCCTGGTCAGGAAAGCTGGCCTCTGCTTGCATGCCAGCGCACTTGGAGGAGCCCGCGGCTGATTAGCTAGTTGGTGGGGTAATGGCCCACCAAGGCGACGATCAGTAGCCGGCCTGAGAGGGTGATCGGCCACACTGGGACTGAGACACGGCCCAGACTCCTACGGGAGGCAGCAGTGGGGAATATTGGACAATGGGCGAAAGCCTGATCCAGCAACGCCGCGTGGAGGAAGAAGGTCTTCGGATCGTAAACTCCTGTCAGGTGGGACGAAGGCGCGCCGGTGAACAGCCGGCGTCGCTTGACGGTACCGCCAGAGGAAGCCCCGGCTAACTCCGTGCCAGCAGCCGCGGTAATACGGAGGGGGCTAGCGTTATTCGGAATTATTGGGCGTAAAGGGCGCGTAGGCGGCATCGCAAGTCAAAGGTGAAATCCCTCGGCTCAACCGAGGAACTGCCTTTGAAACTGCGACGCTTGAGGCCGGGAGGGGCCAGTGGAATTCCCAGTGTAGCGGTGAAATGCGTAGATATTGGGAGGAACACCAGTGGCGAAGGCGGCTGGCTGGACCGGTTCTGACGCTGATGCGCGAAAGCGTGGGGAGCAAACAGGATTAGATACCCTGGTAGTCCACGCTGTAAACGATGGG
>CAZLBJ010000044.1:0-3627 GCA_964557755.1 uncultured Thermoanaerobaculia bacterium | reverse complement strand
TGGCCGGCGTCCGCCGCGGTCGCCGGCAGGCGGGCCGGCGCCGTCACCGGCGCGCCGGCGGCGTCGAGGACGCGCATCAGCAGCTCGGTGCCGGGAAACACCGGAGGACAGGCGTCCGCGGCGCAGCTCTCGCTCCACGCGGCGACGGCGCCGCCATCCGGCCGCGGCGCGACGTCGGTGCCGTGCACGGCGAGCCCCTCGCCGCCGCCCAGCACCTGCACGCCGCCGGCGGGCACGCCGTCGGCACCGAAGGCGCGGGCGCGCACCTCGCCGTTCCGGGAGTTACCCTCGCTGCGCACCCACACCACCACGTATCCGCCGCCGGTGGCCGCTGCCAGCCGCGGCTGGTGGTCCCACAGGTCGGGCTCGTCGAGGGGCGGATCGACCTCCTGGTCGTCTTCGAGCGGCTCGCCGGCGGCGGAGAAGCGGCGGCGGAAGACCTCGTAGAAGTGCTCGCCCTGCCAGCTCTGCCAGACGGCGACGAGCGTGCCGTCGGCGGCGAAGACGACGTCGCTGGCGCCCTGCTCCTCGAAGTCGCCGGCGTTGAGCTGGAAGGGCGGCGCTTCCGGGGTGCCGTCGGCGGCCAGCAGGCGCGCCCAAACGTCGCTGAAGTCGGCGCCGTCTCCGGCGCCGTCGGGCACCGGGTTCTCGACCGTCCAGGAGACCGCCAGCCGGCCGTCCGCGGCGGCGGCGAGCGCCGGGTCGTGAGCGGGGTCGGGACCGTCGCCGCTGACCGGCACGGCCTCGCCGAGCGGCGTGCCGTCGGCGGCGAAGCGGCGCAGGAAGACGCTTGGCTCGCCGCCCGGTGCCTGCCCGGTCCAGGCGACGGTGAAGCCGCCGTCGGAGGCGGCGGCGATCGCCGGCCGCCATGAGATGAAGGCATCGGCGACGGCCGGGACGCCGACCGCGACCGGCGGCCCGAGCGGCTGGTTGGCGGACCCGAAGGCCCGCGCCAGGATCGCCGCCGAGCCGTCCGTGGTGCCGACCCAGGCGATCGCCAGGCCGCCGTCGGCGAGCACCGCCAGCGCCGGCTGGGTGCCGGCGCCGGCGGCGATCTCGGGGCCCACCGGGCGCGGCTGGGCGGCGGCGGCCGAAGCGAGAAGGAGCGGGAAGGCGAGGACGGCCAGCGGGCGAGAGATCCTGCGGCGGCGTCGGTACATCGTGGCCTCCGGACGGTCGAGCGGTCCCACGGGAACGATAGATCCGCGCCGGCGGCTCCGTCAATCCTCCGCCGCCAGCTCACGGTGCCGGAAGCAGCCCACCAGGTGGTCGTTGACCATCCCCATCGACTGCATGAAGGCGTAGCAGATGGTGGGGCCGACGAAGCGGAAGCCGCGGCGCTTGAGCTCGCGGCTCATGGCGCCCGACTCGGCGGTCTCGGCGGGGACGTCGGCCATCGTCTCCGGCCGGTGGTCGAGCGGCGCGCCGCCGACGAATCCCCACAGGAAGGCGGCGAGCTCGCCCTCGTTCGGGTAATGCTCGAGCCAGGCGCGGGCGTTGGCCACCGCCGACTCGACCTTCAGGCGGTTGCGGACGATCCCCGGGTCGGCGAGCCGCACCGCCACCTCGGCCTCGCCCCAGGCTGCCAGCTTCACCGGGTCGAAGCCCTCGAAGGCGCGGCGGTAGCTCTCGCGGCGGCGCAGGATGGTGATCCACGACAGGCCCGCTTGCGCTCCCTCGAGGATCAGCTTCTCGAACAGGCGCCGGTCGTCGACCACCGGTACGCCCCACTCGTCGTCGTGGTAGGCGACGTACAGCGGGTCGCTGCCGCACCACGGGCAGCGCGGGCGGTCGTCGGGCATGGCGTGGGTCATGGCGCGGGCTCCTGCGGCGGCAGCGCCGGGAACGGGTGGCGGGAGGCCGCCTCCCACAGCCGCGCCAGGTCGGCCGGCACCGGCGCCTCGAAGGTGCGGGGCGTGCCGTCGGCCGGATGGGGGAAGGTGAGGCGCCAGGCGTGCAGCGCCGGGCGCGGGAAGTCGCGCAGCGCCGCCTGCCCCGGCCCCGGCAGCCCCTTCCAGCGGCTCTCGCCGTACACCGGGTCGCCGACCAGCGGGTGGTGGGCGTGCTTCAGGTGGACGCGGATCTGGTGCGTGCGGCCGGTGAGGATGTCGACCTCGAGCAGGGCGATCGCGCCGACGCCGGCGAGGCGGCGCCAGCGCGTCGCCGCCGGCCGGCCGCCGCGCCGCACCGCCATCCTCTGGCGCTCGCGCGGATGCCGGCCGATCGGCGCCGCCACCTCGCCTTCGGCCTCGGGGTCGCCGTAGACGATCGCCAGGTAGCGCTTGTCCACCCGCCGCGCCGCGAAGTCGGCGGCCAGGCGGCGATGGGCGTCGTGGGTGCGCGCCACCACCATGACGCCGCTGGTGTCCTTGTCGAGGCGGTGGACGATGCCGGGACGCCCCGGGCCGCCGACGCCGGCGAGCTCCGGGTGGTGGTGGAGCAGGCGGTGGACCAGGGTGCCGCGCGGGCGGCCGGCGCCGGGGTGGACGGTGAGCCCCGCCGGCTTGTCGACCACCAGCAGGTGCTCGTCGGCGTGGAGCAGGAGGAGCGGCCCCTCCTCCGGCGTCACCCGTTCGTCGCCCGCCGGCTCCGGCACCTCGAGCTCGACGCGCTCGCCGCCGGCGAGGCCCAGCGACGACTTGGCGGGGCGGCCGTCGACGCGCGCCCGGCCGTCGTCGATCCAGCGCTGCACGCGGCTGCGCGAGACGTCCAGGCGGTCTGCGGCGTGGCGGTCGAGGCGCTCGCCGGCGGCGTCGCCGGGCACCGTCCAGGCATGGAGTCCGGCGGCGGGCTCGGGCATGGGAGCGGCGGGCCGGCTCACGCCTCGGCGGCGGCCTCGCGGCCCTCGGGGCGGCGGCGGAAGACGTCGAGCACCATCAGCCCGATGCCGAGCGTGATGGCGCTGTCGGCGACGTTGAACGCCGGCCAGTGGTAGCTGCCGGCGTAGACGTCGACGAAGTCGGTCACCGAGCCGGCCATCACGCGGTCGAGCAGGTTGCCCACGGCACCGCCGGCGACGGCGCCGAGGGCGGTGAGCAGTAGGCGGTCGTGCGGCGGCGTGAAGCGGAAGTAGAGGCCCACCGCGGCCAGAGCCGCCAGCCCGAGCAGGGTGAGCGCCCAGCTCGTCGAGCCGCCCTCGGAGGCGAAGAGGCCGAAGGCGACGCCGGTGTTCTTGACGTGCACCAGGTTGAGGAAGCCGGGGACGATCGGCTCGGCGGCGCCGCGCGGCAGGTGGACCTCGACCAGCCACTTGGTCCACTGGTCGAGCACCACCACGGTGAGGGCGAGGAAGAGGTACGGGAGCTTGCGGTTCATGCGTCTCGCGAGGTCGTTGGACGGGCGGCGTGGACGAGAGGGCGGGGCGATGCGGCCTGGGGGATGCCCGGGTGCCGCCGTGCGGCATTGTACATCGGCGCCGGCGCCGCTCCCGCGGCGTCAGGCGCCGAAGGCACGGGCGGCGGCGGCGGCCATGGCGCGGGTGGCGGCGGCGTCGGCGAAGGCGCGGATCGCTGCCGCGCCGCGGGCGCCGGCCGCCGCCGCCGCCGCCAGCCGCCCGGCGTCGACGCCGCCGAGGGCGAGCACCGGCAGGCCGAGGGCGGCGGCGCGGCGCAGTCCGTCGAGCCCGGC
>CAZLBJ010000043.1:0-12580 GCA_964557755.1 uncultured Thermoanaerobaculia bacterium | reverse complement strand
GCGGGCGTCATGCGCGCCAACAAGGTCCACTTCGACGTCGTGCGCCCTGTGGACCAGGACCTGCCGCCGGGCGTGCAGCCGGACATGACCGAACACGGTTTCGATCACGATGACTGGCCGGACTTGTGCACGCAGGTGATGGCCGCCGACATCCTGGTGCTGGCGACGCCGATCTGGCTGGGCGAGAAGAGCTCGGTGTGCACGCAGACGATCGAGCGCCTCTACGCCAGCTCCAGCCGGCTCAACGAGCACGGCCAGTACGCCTACTACGGCCGCGTCGGCGGCTGCCTGGTGACCGGCAACGAGGACGGCGTCAAGCACTGCGCGATGAACGTCCTCTACTCGCTCCAGCACCTCGGTTACACCATCCCGCCGCAGGCCGACGCCGGCTGGATCGGCGAGGCGGGGCCGGGGCCGAGCTACCTCGACCCCCGCTCCGGCGGCCCGGAGAACGACTTCACCAACCGCAACACCACCTTCATGACCTGGAACCTGATGCACCTCGCCCGTATGCTCAAGGACGCCGGCGGCGTGCCGGCGCACGGCAACCAGCGCTCGCAGTGGGACGCCGGCTGCCGCTTCGATTTCACCAACCCGGAGCACCGCTGATGACCTACTGCTCGGGCTGCGGCAAGCAGCTCTCCGCCGACGCCACCCAGTGTCCGGCCTGCGGCAAGCTCGTCCCCGGCACCGCGCCGCCGAAGACGTCGAAGGCGGTGTGGATCGTCGTCGGCGCCGGCTGCCTGGTGGTGGGCCTGGCGTTCGCGGGGATCTTCGCCGCTCTTTTGATCCCCAACTTCCTCGACTCGCTGCAGAAGGCGAAGACGAAGCGCACGATGGCCGACCTGCGCGACGTCGGCACGGCGATGGAGGCGTACCGCGTCGACCACGGCGGCGAGGTGCCGGAGGTCGGCTCGATCGACGGCCTGGCCGAGGCCCTGGAGCCGGACTACCTCGCCACCGTGCCACGGGTCGACGGCTGGAAGCGCCCGCTGGTCTACGTCTGCTGGGCCAGTGCGCCCGAGGTCGACGGCTGCGACTCGTACCGGCTGGCCAGCGGCGGTCGCGACGGCGTCTTCGAGCACGACGAGCTCGAGGCCTACGAGCAGGCCGGCTTCGAGCCCTCGGACTACGACCAGGACCTGGTCTACGGCGACGGCTGGTTCATCCGCTTTCCGGAGGTCCCGGCGCCGTCGCCATGACGGCCGCCCGGGTCGCCAGCGAGATCCCCGCCGCCGACACCCCGGCCGCCGGAGCGTCCGCCGCACCTCTGCCGGTGGTCATCGTCGGCGCCGGGCCGGCGGGGCTGGCGGTGGCCGGGGCGCTGGCGCGGCACGGCGTGCGCGCCCGCCTGCTGGAGGCGGGGGAGGCGGTGGGCTGGGCGTGGCGGCGGCACTACCCGTTCCTGCACCTGCACACCACCCGGCGCGACTCTTCGCTGCCGGACTGGCCGCTGCCGGCGGGGCGCGAGCCCTACCCCGGGCGCGACGAGTTCGCCGCCTACCTCGAGGCCTACGCCCGCCACGTCGACGCCGACGTGCGCCTGCGCAGTCCGGTGCGCCGCGTGCGGCGGCGCGGCGGGGCGTGGGAGGCCGAGGGGCCGTTCGGTTCCGTCCGCGCCCGCCACCTGGTGGTCGCCGCCGGCTTCAACCGGCTGCCGGTGCGGCCGGCGCTGCCGGGCGCCGACGGCTTCGGAGGTGCGTTGCT
Organism: uncultured Thermoanaerobaculia bacterium; assembly: GCA_964557755.1. Classification (GTDB taxonomy): domain Bacteria; phylum Acidobacteriota; class Thermoanaerobaculia; order Multivoradales; family JBCCEF01; genus CAZLBJ01. The sequence continues at coordinate 10,873 of CAZLBJ010000043.1, read as the reverse complement.
GCACAGCTCACAGTGGCCGGAGCTGCGGGCCGCCCTCGGCGACCCCGAGGGCAAGCGGGTGCTGGTGGTCGGCCTCGGCAACAGCGGCGCCGACCTGGTGGAGGAGCTGTGCCGGGCCGGTGCGGAGGTGGCGGTGGCGGTGGCGAGCCCGCTCCACCTGGTGCCGCGGCAGATGCTCGGCGTCCACTGGCGCACCTGGTACCGGGCCGCCCCGGAGGCCGCTTTCGTCGCCGGCCGGCTCGGCGGGCCGCTGGCGCGCCGGGCGGCGGCCCGCCTCGCCGCCGGCTTCTGGAGCGCCGTCCAGCGGCTGTGTTTCGGCGACCTCGAGCGCCGCGGCCTGCGGCTGCAGCGTAGCGGCGAGCTGCTGGCGCACTGGCGGGCGCGCCGCGCGCCGCTGACCGCCGGCCCTTTCCTCGGCCGCATCCGCCGCGGCGAGGCACGGGTGCTGCCGCCGCTGGTGCGGCTCCACCCGGGGGAGGCGGAGCTGGCCGGCGGCGGCCGCCACCGCTGCGACGCGGTCGTCCTCGCCACCGGCTTCCGGCCGGCGCTGGAGGAGCTGCTGGATCCTGCGGCGCTGCCGCCGGCGGGGGAGTGGCCGCCCGAGGGCGACCCCGGGCCGCTGCCGGGCCTGTGGTTCTGCGGCTACCTGCCGGAGCTGGTGCGCATCCGCCGCTGCGCGCGGAAGATCGCCCGCTGCATCGCCGCCGACCTGGCGGCCTGAGCGCCTAGGCCCCGAGGGCGCCGGCGAGGCGCTCCATCGCCTGCTCCATCTCGAGCTCCAGCGCCGCCGCCTCGGCCGCCTCCATGCCCCAGCCGCCGCCGCGCAGGCACAGGCTGCGGCGCTGCGCTCCCATGTCGATCGCCTTGAGCTCGAGGAAGCCGTCGATCTCGTCCCAGGACAGCGCCAGCTCGCGGCCGCTATCGGCGATCAGCCGGCCGGAGAGGGTGCGGCCGCCGCGCAGCTCGAGGCGCACCGGGTCGCCCACCGTGCGGCCCTCCAGCGAGCCCGCGGTGGTGAACCAGCGGGCGAGCCCGGCCTCCGTGCGGTAGAGCGGCTGCAGGGCGGCGTGTTCGAAGGCGGCGGGGCGCTCGACGTAGAAGCCGGCGCGGTCGCGGCCGAAGTAGCGCTCGAGGTAGAGGCGGAGGACGGCGAGCGCCAGCTTCCAGCCGGAGTCGACGCCCTCGTACTCGTCCGCCCAGCCGGCATCGGCGCCGAAGCCGGAGTGGGTGAGGTGGAGCACCGTCTCGCCGCCGTCGCGCTCGATGCGCACCTCCTGGCGGAAGGCGGCGCCGAGCGGGCTGGTGCCCTCGACCACCAGCAGGCGGCCGGGCTCGGCCTCCAGCACCCGGTAGGACACCTCGATGCCGTAGCGCGAGAAGACGTGCACCAACTCGCCGCCGGGCACCGGCTCGCCGCGCGCGTCGTCGGTGAACCAGCGGCGCACGTGCGCGGGCTCGGCCCACGCCTGCCAGACTTGCATCGGCGAGGCGGTGGTGCGCAGCGTGCGGTGGTCCTCCCAGCGGTCGCCGGCGGGCTTGCTCGGCGAGGGGGCGGCGGGCGGGGCGTCGGCGGTCGGTCGGTCGGTCATGACGGGCTCTCCGTGAGGGTGGCGGGGTCGTCGTCCGGGCCGGGTGCGGACCCGGGACGGCGGGGGAGCGGGTAGCAGGCGAGGACGAGCCGGAAGGGCCGCGGGCGGGGCTGCCGGGTGGCGGGCTCGGCGTCTTCGCCGGCGGCTTCCGGGACGGCGACGCTGAAGCGGCCGACGACGCCGGCCACCGCGTCGCGCAGCGCTTCGGCGAAGGCGTTGCGCTGGGCGGCGCTGGTGAAGGCGAGGTCGGCGGACAGCGACAGGGTGGCGAGGCGCTTGCCTTGGGCAGCGGCGGCGTCGCGCACCGCGGCGACCTCCGACTGGGCGCGCGCGGTGAGGGCCAACAGGTGGTCGGCGCTGGCGCGGTCGGCGGCGCGCTCGGCGCCGCCGGTGCGCACCCCGCGGCCGGCGTCGAGCGCCCCGACCACCTGCGGCGCCAGCAGGTAGGAGCGCGCGGTGGCGACGTAGCGCTGCTCGATCAGGTTGCCGCGCCGCCGTTGCTCGGCGGGGCGCAGGAAGCCGGCGCGCGCCAGCTCCCGCACGTGGTAGTTCACCTTCTGCCGCGCCTCCCCCAGCCGCCCCGCGATCTCCGTAGCCGAAGCCGCCAGCCGTGCCTCCTCGAGGACGCGGAGGCGTAGGGGATGGAGGAGGACGCTGGCGCGGGCGGGGTCGGTCACGCACTCGATCATGAAGGAGATTCTTGTACGGAAAAAAGAAATTGTCAAGCGGACGGGATGGGGGAGGGGCAGTGGTGGCGGGGTGGGGTGGGTCCTCGGGCAGGGAACAGCGCGCTACTGCTCGGACTTTGGAGGGGGGCGCGCTTCGGCTTCCGCCGGGAGCCATCGCCCGAGGACTCCGACGGCCCTTGCGCTTGCCCGGCTCCAGACGTCCCAGCCCGAGGATCCACCCCACCCCGGGGACCGGCGGTGGCCCGCAGGAGGAATGTGGGCGATGGTGGCAGCGAGGCGCGGGCAGCCATTCAGTCTCAGCCACCGTGGTCAACTTCAACGGCTGCACCTGGAAGGGTTCATCGCTGTAAACTCGGCGAGGTTCAGCACACGCCGGAGTGGCGGAACTGGTAGACGCAGGGGACTTAAAATCCCCCGCCTTCGGGCTTGCGGGTTCGAGTCCCGCCTCCGGCACCAGCAACCAAGTTGGCTCGTGCCCACAGGTACCGACCATGAACATCAACGACAGGCCGCTCGGCCGATTGGAACGTGTCGACCTTCGGACGTACTGGCTGAACGAGGCCAGCTACTTCACTCCATGGCTCGCCCAGGAAGAGAACGTGGCGCTACTCGGAGAGACGATCGGGATCGAGCTAGAGGTGCAGCAGCAGGAGGCGAACGTCGGTCCCTTCCGCGCCGATATCCTGTGCCGGAACACCGCAGACAACTCATTCGTGCTGGTGGAAAACCAGCTGGAGCGCACCGACCATATGCATCTCGGCCAGCTGGTCACCTACGCCGCGGGCTTGGATGCCGTGACGGTGATCTGGATCGCTTCCCGCTTCACCGAGGAGCACCGGGCGGCGCTCGACTGGCTCAACGAGATCACGCATGAGGGGTTCAACTTCTTCGGCCTGGAAATCGAACTCTGGTGCACCGGCAGCTCCCTTGCTGCGCCCAAAGATCGCCTGATTCAGACCTGCCCGTCGTGAGATCGACGCAAGATGAGCCACCTCTTCGTCTACGGGACCCTGCGCCGCGCCTCCGGCCACTCGATGCACCGCGTGCTCGCCGAGGGCGCGGACTTCGTCGGTGAGGGGGTGGCGTCGGGGCGCATGTTCTGGGCAGACGGTTATCCGTGCATCGTACCGTCGGAGGCGCCGGCGGATCGGGTGCGCGGCGAGGTGTACCGCCTTGCCGACCCGGAGCCGACCTTCGCCGCCCTCGACGCCTACGAGCAGTGTGACAGGGGCCTATTCCGACGCGAGGTGGTCCCGGTTTCGCTCAACGACGGACGGCGGATCGCGGCCTGGATCTACCTCTTCAACGGACCCACGGCTGGAATGCGGCGCGTCGAGTCCGGGGACTTCCTCGCGCCGGCCCAGTAGCCCGGCCTCCCGGCGCCGTTCCGGCTCAGGGGCAGTACCACTGCACCGAGCATTGGGACGGGCACTCGGACGTGGGGTCGCTCGTCGGGATGCCGGCGCAGACGCAGGCCCAGGCGCATTGGACCCACACCTCCGGACAAACGCAGCAGTCGCAGTCGAGGCTGCACATGCCGACCTCCCCGACCAGCAGGAGGCAGTAGTTCCGGCAGCGGTTGTCGCCGTGGACACAGTAGCCCTGGTAGGAGTCGCAGTCCAGGCAGGGGCCTCCGGAGAGCGGCTCGGCGGGCGGGCCGGACGGGCAGCTCTCCGTGGCGAGCTCGCCGAAGATCTGGAACAGCAGGGCCTCGGTGCTCGCTTCAGTCAGCGCGGCGCCGGCGCCTTCGGCCGCCGGGCCGTCCGGTGGCGCAGCACAGGCGTGAACCGTGAAAGTGCAGAGACATACGGCCGAAATCGTCAGCAGGACCTTGCGCATGACTCCTCCTTTAGAGGGTTCGGGAAGCGGAACGCGGGATCTCTCTGGATATTACGCGAAGACGCGAATGCGAGGAAGCTCAGCGGGTCGGCCGGCGCCGCAGCAGACCCACTCCGAGCGTCAGCACCCCGGCCGCCAGCACCACCGCTCCGACGTACGCCAGGTAGATCAGCCCGTTCGGCTCGGTGGCGTCCGGCGACAGCACCGAGAGGAAGAACGCCACCGGCAGGACGATCGCCGCCGAGGGGATCGACCAGCGTACGAACCCCCTGCCGCGCGGCGACAGGGTGGCCTCGTCGACGTAGCGCAGGGCGACGAGGCTGAGGATCAGCAGCACGCCGGCGTGGGCGTGGCCGGCCCGCCACAGGTCCTGGCGCAGCGGGTTCTGCAGGTACGACGGGTCGCCGATCAGCAGGCTCAGCACGCTGACGCCGCCGAGCATCACCGTCGGCAGCACGACGAGCAGGATGCCGGCCACCCGGCGGGACTCTGGGCTCATGGGGGTCTCCTCATCGATCCGGGGGTAGGGTAGCGCGACGCTCGTCCGCCGACTCCAGCGTGTGCCGGGCCTCCTCCGGCACCTCGGGGTTCGTCAGCAGCGTCGCGAGGGCCGACCACTGGGGCCTGCGGCCCTCGGGCGACCTGCCTGTCTCCAGGTGCTCCATCAGGAAGAACCGCACGACGACGAGCTCGCCGCCGCTGGCGTACTGCACGATGCCGAGAGGCGCCAGTACCCGGGCCCAGACGCCGGTCTCCTCGTGGACCTCGCGTACCGCCGCCTGCTCGGCGCTCTCTCCCGCTTCGACGTGACCTTTGGGGAGCACCCACGCCGCCGGGTCGCCGCTCGCCTTGACCAGCAGGTACTCGACCCCGCCGCCCGCCGCCCCGCGGTACACCACGCCGCCGGCCCGCGGCGGCTCGCCGGGCCTCGACGGCGGCGGCAGGACGGTGCCGCGGCTCGCTTCCAGGGTGAGGATGAACCAGTAGGCCTGACTCGTGGCCTTCAGCCGCTGGTCGACGTAGCGGCGGAACGCCAGCACCAGGAGGAGGAGGCCGAGGCTCGTCCGCAGCAGGCTCTCGTAGGCCGCCTCGGGGAGGTCCGCGAGCCCGAACGGGGCCAGGAGCAGCAGCACGATGACCAGGCTACGAAAGAACTTGGAGTCCGCCTCGAAGCGCTGCACCGCCGCCAGCGCCTCGGGGTGTTCCAGAGCCAGCCTCGCCTTGCTCCACTGGAAGGCGTTGACCGCCTCGGCGGCGTCCAGCGGTGCGAGGTGGGACTCCTTGAGCCTCACCGCCCGCGCCACCGTGGTGTCGGCCTGGCGGCTGATGAGGCGCCGCGACAGCCAGCGGGCCAGCGCCGGGGAGAGCGCCTTGCCGCTCGCCAGCCGCTGGACCTGGCGTCCTTCGGTCGCCTGGCGGATCGGGTCGTAGACGTGGTCATCGAGGAGCAGCGACCCGAGCAGGAAGACGAAGTGCCCGAGCAGGTAGCTGCTGAACGCGAAGACGATCCATCCCACCGTCCCCTGCGGCAGGGCCTCACCCAGCAGGCGGGCGCCGACGGTGTCCATCGCCGCCCAGGTGAGCAGCGCCCCCGGCAGCAGGACTGAAAAGAAGTCCACCACTCCGATGAAGAACTTCTGCGGCTCGAAGCTCATGGTCCCCCAGGATGGCGGCCGTGGACGTTCCGGCCGCTCATCCTACCGCCAGGCGGCAGGCGTCAGCAGTCGGTCGACGCCACCAGCGCCCCGCCGGCGTCCACCCGGAAGCCGTCCGCCAGCACCACCCGTGTGCCGCCGCAGAGGTCGAGGGTGCCGTTGGCGGTCACCGTCACGTTCGGGCCGGCGGTGAGGTTGCCGCAGGCCGCGTAGCTCTCCGGGCCGTCGACCGTGTGGTCGGCGAGGGTGAGGTCGACGGAGCCCGCGCAGGGGACGACGTTCGCCGTGAGGTGGACGATCTCGCCGGCGAAGTTGCCATCGAGGGTCAACGTCTCGTCGACGGCGCCGGTGGCCCCGGGACGGAAGACGATCCGCAGGTTGCAGCTCGCCCCCGGCGCCAGGCAGGGCGCCAGGCCGGGGCAGCGGTTCGGGACGTTGGTGTCGACGCTGAACCGGGCCGGGTCCGAGAGCGAGGCGAGCGACACCCCGAGCGTCTCCGGCCCCGCGTTCGCGTTCGCCAGGGTGAGCGTCGCCGACACCGTGTCGCCCGCTTCGACGGTGCCAAAGGCCACCGGGTCCGGCGACGGCACCAGGTCGGGGCCGTCGGAGCCGGGCGCCAGGGCCAGCAGGTGCACCTTGCTGGTCGCCGGCGGCGGGTTGCCGCCGACGTACTGCGTGACGTACACCTCGCCGGCCTCGTCCTCGCCGAAAGAGGTGAGGGTGAACGGCGCGTCGAGGAGCAGGCGGCTCTGCCATACGCTGTCGCAGCGCGGCACGGTGCCGAAGATCTCGCCGGTGCACAGGTCGCCGTAGAGGTAGACGCCGCGCAGCCGCGGCTCGTCGGCGCCGCGGTAGCGGAAGCCGCCGGTCACCGAGCAGCGGCCGCCGGCGTGGGCGTACTCGAGGACCGGCTCGGTGAAGCCGCCGGCCGGGCACGTGACGTTCATGTCGCCGTTCGGGTCAGCGTAGACGTGCGCCCCCTCCCGGCAGTCCCAGCCGTAGTTCTCGCCGCCGCCGCTGGCCGCCGGCTGGCGGTCGATCTCCTCCCAGGCGTTCTGCCCGACGTCGCCGATCCACAGGTCGCCGAGGGCGCGGTCGAAGGAGAAGCGCCAGGGGTTGCGCAGGCCGTAGGCCCAGATCTCGCCGCGGGCGCCAGCGACGCCGGCGAACGGGTTGTCCGGCGGGATGGCATAGGCGAGCCCGGGGTCCGGCGCCGCGTCGACGTCGAGGCGCAGGATCTTGCCGAGCACGGTGTCGAGCGCCTGGCCGTTCTCGAACGGATCGCCGCCGCCGCCGCCGTCGCCGGTGGCGACGTACAGGTAGCCGTCCGGGCCGAAGGCGAGCTGGCCGCCGTTGTGGTTGGCGGCCGGCTGGTCGAAGACCAGCAGCTCCTCCTCCGAGCCGGCGTCGGCGACGTCGGGATCGGCGGAGACGGTGAAGCGGGAGACCACCGTCTCGAGCTGGCCGCCGACGGTGCGGGTGTAATTGACGAAGAAGTCGCTGTGGGTCGCGTAATCGGGGTGGAAGGCGAGGCCGAGCAGGCCGCGCTCGCCGCAGCAGGTCACCGTGGCGGAGAGGTCGAGAAACGGCGTGGCGAGCACCTGCGCGCCGTCCCAGATGACGATCTCGCCCGTCTGCTGGACGATGAACAGCCGCCCCGAGCCGTCGCCCGCGTGCGCCAGGGCGACCGGCGCGGTGAGGCCGGTCGCCTGCTCGACGGTGACCAGGGCGAGCCCCTGGCCGGCGGCCGGCAGCGGGGCGAAGGCGGCGGCGAGGACGAGGAGGGCGGCGAGCGCGGCGGCGGAGGAGGCGGCGTCCGGTGCTTCGGCGGCAACGCAGATGCGCATGCGGCGATGATACACCCGCCGCTCCGGCCGGCCGGGTTCTACGCGGTGGCGGCGCGCGTCCCGAGGTGGTGGTCGAGGCGGCCGACCAGCGCTTCGAGGTCGAACGGCTTGTAGATCACCTCGTCGGCGCGGCTGAAGCGGTGGAAGATCTCCTCGCGCTCCGGGTCGTCGGAGAGGTCGCGGGCGGTGAGCAGGAGGATGAGGGCGCGGCCGGCGAGGCGGCCCGCCTCCTCGTCCTCGCGCACCGCGCGGGCGACGCGGTAGCCGTTCTCGCCGGGCATCATGACGTCGAGCAGGATGACGTCCGGCCGGTGCACGCGGACGGCGCCGAGCGCCTCGAGGCCGTTGTCGGCGGTCACCACCTCGAAGCGCTCCTCGAGGGCGAGGCGGTACTGCAGGGTCTCGCGGATGTCCGGCTCGTCGTCGACGACGAGGACCTTGATGCGCGGCGCGGACTGCGGGCTCGTAGCTGCGTTCGTGGCGATGTCGTTCATGTCGGTGCTCCCGCGGCCGGGGCCGCGTCGTCGCTGCGGTCGTGGATGCGCTCCAGCAACTGCCAGGCGGTGGTGCCGTCCGCCGGGAAGACGGCGGGCCCGTGCACCAGGGCCGGTCCGCCGCCGTCGGTGGCGAGGTGGCGCTCGAGCCGCCGCGCCACCACCAGGGCGCCCTCCGGCTCGGTACCGCTGAGCAGTAGCACGATCCGTTCCCAGGCCGGCTGCGCCACCACCTGGTCGCCGGCGCGCGGCAGGCCCTCGCGCAGGCGGCGGGCGAGCGCCTCGAGCGTCGCGCCCCAGCCGTCGAGCCGCACCGGCTCGACCACCAGCAGGGCGTTGAACGGGTGGATGCGCAGCTCGGCGAGCCGCGCGTCGAGCTGCGCCATCTCCTCGGCGCGCGGCGTGTGCGCCGGCAGCCGCAGGGTGAAGCGGCTGCCACGGCCCGGTGCGCTCTCCACCGTCACCGTGCCGCCCTGCGCCGCCGCCATCCCGCGGGCGATCGACAGCCCCAGGCCGGTGCCCGGGGTGCTGCGGGTGAGCGGATCGCCGGCCTGGTAGAAGCGCTCGAAGATGCGCTCCTGCTCGCCGCCCGGGATGCCGGGGCCGGTGTCCTCGACCGCCGTCGCCACCGTGTCGCCGTCGCGCTCGACGCGCACCGTCACGCGGCCGCCTGCGGGGGTGAACTTCAGCGCGTTCGACAGCAGGTTCGACAGCACCTGCGCCGTGCGACCGGCGTCGGCCCACACCGCCGGCGGGGCGCCTTCGCAGCGCAGGTCGAGCGCCAGGCCGGCCGCCGCAGCCTGCGCCTCGAAGGCGCCTGCGACGTCGGCCGCCAGCGCCGCCGGGTCGACGGCGGCGAAGACGAGGTCGAGCCCCTTGGCTTCCGCCTTCGACAGCGCCAGCAGGTCGTCGAGGATGTGGCCGAGGCGCTCGAGGTTGCGGCCCGCCATGGCCAGGAAGCGCCCCTGCTCGGGCGTCAGCGGGCCGGCGCGCTCGACCAGCCCGACGGCGTTGCGGGTGGCGGTGAGCGGCGTGCGCAGCTCGTGGGAGACCAGCGACACGACGCGGCTCTTCAGCTCGCCGAGCTCCTGGAGCTGGACGTTGCTGCGGCGCAGCAGATCGCCGGTGCGCGCCGCCACCACCGCCTCCTCGCGCCCCTGCCGCTCCTGGTTGCGCACGCGCTCGACGAAGTAGCCGTAGAAGGCGGCGACGGCGACCAGGAACGGGATGCGCACCAGGGTGGCCGCACTCCACGGCGGTTCACCGCCGGCCTCGGTGACCAGGGCGTAGAGGTAGCTGCCGCTGACCAACAGGGTGCCGAGGGCGATCAGCCGCAGGTTCTCGGCCAGGGCGGCGAGGAAGAGGACGAAGAAGTAGAGGTAGAAGAACTCGCCGCCGAACTGGCCGCTGACCACCAGGGCGGCCGTCACCCAGGCGGTGTCGACCACCAGCACGGCGGCGGTCCACGGCGGCGACAGCAGGCGGCGCGGCGGCCGCCAGGCGAGCAGCAGGTTCGAGGCGAGGGCGGCGCCGAGCAGGGCGAGCAGGGCGCCGCGCAGGGCCAGCGCGTCGCTCTGCCCGAGCAGCAGGTAGCCGGTGGCGACGACGAGGGTGAAGCGAAGGAGGAGGAAGGTGCGCAGCTTCGGCAGCCGGTCCAGCGCCGCAGCGGTGGCCGCGGTGTCCGGCCCGGCAGCAGCGGCGTCGGCGGCGGCGGCGCACGCCGGCGCCGGCGGGACCTTCGCCCCGCCGGCGGCCGAGCGCCCCTCACGTCCCCACCTCCCGATGGGTGGCAGCACCGCCTCCGCCGACGTCCGCATGCTCCTTCCTCCTCGCCGCGGGGAGGGAGCAACCGCCGTTCCAGAGAGGCCGTCGTCCGAAAGTGCCCGTGGAGACGGGCGACTTCGGCCGTGGGCGGCGCCGTGGAGAGGGGTCGTGCCACGGCCGCGGTCCAGACCCTGGACACGGGGTTGGACGGGGGCGTGCTAGTCCGGGATCAACAGGAGGAGGTCTCCGTTCGCCTGGATCATCGCCGAGCTGATCGGGGTGGCGGCGCCGATGATCGACCGTAGACGGGCATTGAGCGCCGCTTCGATGACCGCCTGCTGGGCGACGAGAAGGCCCTGCGCCCGGCTCTCGATGGCCGCTCGTGCCTGGTTCTCGCGGTCCGGGGCGAACAGATCGCAGGCCGCCGCACACACGTTCTCCCGGCAGGGTCCGGTCTCCGAGAAGCCGGAGGCGAAGCGTGCGCCGGGCTGCGACAGGACCAGCTGGTTGTCCCGCGCGGCGAGACGGAACATCAGGTCCAGCTGGCTGTCGTCGAGGTCGATGCGGGGGTCGCCGCAGATGCACGACCAGTTGTCCACGCAGTTGCCGACCAGCTCCGCTCCGTCGTCCTCGAAAGCGATGCGGATCAGCGCCCGGCCCCTCTCCGCGTCGGTGGTGATCGCCTCCGACCGCATGTCCTGGATGTAGAAGGTGTACGGCTCCTGGCGGGCGATCGGGATGTCGAAGGTCACGAGAGGCGCCGGCAGCGCGAAGCTGGAGTCGTTCGCCAGGTGGAACAGCTGCACCGGCGGCTGTCCCGGTACCGGGGTCGGGCTGTAGTTGTTCAGGCGCACCGTCCCCGCGGTCACCGGGTCCAGCGCCGAGAGCCACTCGGACTTCGGGATCGTCCGCTGGGTGTGACCGCATGCGGCCGACAGGACGGACGTCGCCGTCAACAGGCCGATCGCCAGCCAGCGGGCGGCGGGGCTCCGTCTC
>CAZLBJ010000042.1:0-4118 GCA_964557755.1 uncultured Thermoanaerobaculia bacterium | reverse complement strand
ACCTCGAGGCGGCGCTCGAAGAAGACGCGCGGCGCCACCGACACGCCCTCGAGGAAGAGCAGCGGCGAGAGGCCGGCGACGACCAGCGGCAGCCGCGGGTCGAGGCCGGCGAAGAGCGGCGAGGCGGCGGCCAGCGCGCCGGCGAGGAGCAGCCCGGCGCCCGAGGTCCAGGCGGCCACCGTGCCGTACGGCTCGCGCTCGTCGCGCACGAGCTGGTAGGGGAGCCCGAGGTCGCGCACGATGCCGGCGATCACCACCGCCGCGAAGGCGAGGTCGAAGAGGCCGTGGTACTCGTCGAGCACCAGCCGCGCCAGGGTGAGGTCGGTGACCAGGCGCAGCGCGGTGCGGCCGATCTGGCTGCCGTAGGCGGCCAGCGCCGAGGACAGGAAGCGCGACTCGGTGGTGCGCGCGGCGCTCACGGCGTGGTGCCGTCCCGCCGCGGCCAGCTGTCGAGCACCGCCCGGTACCAGGCGCGCTTGAAGGCGACGACGCCGGGCAGCGCGCGCGCCCGGCTGCCGGCGAGCCGCGGGTGGCCGCGGAAGACGGCGCGGGCGGCCAGGCGCGCCTTCAGCGGCGCCGCGAGGCGCAGCAGCCAGCGCCAGCGCCAGGTCGGGCCGGTGCCGAAAGCGTGCGGGTGGCGGCGGCGGAAGGCGTGGAAGTGGGCGCCGTACCAGGCGGCGTGCGCCTCGACCGCCGCCCGGCCGTCGCGCACGTCGGCGTGCTCGACGACGGCGCCCGGCACGAAGGCGGTCGCGAGGCCGGCGGCGCGGGCGCGCAGCACCCAGTCGAAGTCCTCGCTGGTGGTCAGCTCCTCGTCGAACGGGCCGACCTGCTGCCAGGCGTCGCGGGTCACCGCCAGGTTGAGCGAGCCGAGCGGCCCCGCGGTGTCGGCCTCCGCCGGGCGGTCGGCGAGCAGCTCGTGGAAGGAGGCGACGTTGTCGGCCAGCGCCCAGCGGTCGCCGTCGAGGCGGAAGGTGACGGCGCCGCCGGCCACCGGCGCGGCGTCGAGGGCGGCGGCCAGCCGCTCCGCCCAGCGCGGCAACGGGCGGCAGTCGGCGTCGGTGAAGAGGATGCGCTCGCCGCGCGCCGCCGCCACGCCGCGGTTGCGCGCCGCCGCCGGGTTGAGGCGCTCGGCGGTCTCCAGGAAGCGCACGGCGTGCTCGCCGCTCTCGTCGCCCTCACCGCCGCGCGGCACCAGGCCGGGAGCGTCGCGCCCCACCACCAGCACCTCGACGCCGGGTCCCGGCGCGCCCTGCGCCGCCAGCGCCTCCAGCGTGCGGTGGACGAGCGGCGAGTCGAGGTCGGGGACGACGATGGAGACGCGGGGCGAGGCGGGCCTCCCGGGCGGCCGGCGGTCAGCGCTGGCCGTTGCGGCGGATCATGTTGCCCCACTGGCGGGTGCCGAGACCCTTGATCTCCTGGATGCGCTCCTCGGCCACGCGGTCGGCGGCGACGGCGGTGGTGATGCCCTCCTGCTCGGCGAGCTCGAACACCCGCATCAGCTTGAGGTAGATGGTGCGCGTCATGAGCAGCGCGCGCTCGCGGTTGTAGTCGCCGCTGAGCTCGTTGTAGACGTTGATCAGGCCGCCGGCGTTGATCACGAAGTCCGGCGCGTAGAGGATGCCCTTGGCCGCCAGGTCCTGGGCGTGGCGCTCCTCGTCGAGCTGGTTGTTGGCGGCGCCGGCCACCACCGAGCAGCGCAGCCGCGGGATGGTGTCGTCGTTGAGGATGGCGCCCAGCGCGCACGGCGCGAAGATGTCGCAGTCGACGTCGTAGATGTCGTCCGGCGGCACGATCTCGACGCCGTACTCGTCCGCCGCCTGCCGGGTGGCCTCCTCGTCGATGTCGCAGCCGAAGATCTTGGTGACCCCCTCGTCGCGCAGGTAGCTGGCCAGCCACATGCCGACGCTGCCGAGGCCCTGGATGGCCACCGAGCGGCCGACCAGGGTGCCGTTCCACTTGCGCTTGGCGGCCGCCTTCATCCCCTGCAGCGTGCCGTAGGCGGTGACCGGCGACGGGTCGCCGCTGCCGCCGTGCGCCTCGGAGACGCCGGTCACCCACGGCGTCTCGGTGAGCACCACCTCGCAGTCCTGGACGTCGATGCCGACGTCCTCGGCGGTGATGTACAGGCCGCCGAGCGACTGCACGTACTGGCCGAAGCAGCGGAACAGCGCCTCGCTCTTGTCCTTCTTCGGGTCGGCGATGATCACCGCCTTGCCGCCGCCCAGGTTGAGGCCGGCGGCTGCGGCCTTGTAGGTCATCCCCTTCGACAGGCGCAGCACGTCGCGCATCGCCTCGTCGAAGCTCGCGTACGGCCACATGCGGACGCCGCCGAGGCCCGGGCCGAGGACGGTGGAGTGGACGGCGATGATGGCCTTCAGCCCGACCTCCGGGTTGGAGCAGATCAGCACCCTCTCGTGCCCCATCTCCTCGAGCTCTTGGAACAGACTCATGGCAAGTCCCTTTCTCTCGATTGCAGCTCAGATCTGCGTCGGCGGCCGCCCCGGCGGGGGGCCGCCCGGCTGCGTACCTGCGGACCGGACCGCCGCGGGTGCGAGGCCCTACCCCGGGCGAGTCTTCCGAGCGGGGATGGGTGGACGAAGGTGAAGAGGACGGACGCGCGGCCGGCCAGCCGCCCGAAAAACACGGCGCGGACGGACGCGGCAAGCATACTGGATGGAGCCCTTTGCGGCAAATGCCGAAGCGCCTCCGCGGCCGTCCGTTCAGGCCCTCGGGGCGGCCGCTCCGGGGGGCTCCGGCGGCGGCGAGCCGACGTCGGTGGCGAGCATCCCGGCGAGGATCAGGGCGCCCCCCACGGCGAGGCCCCAGCTCAGCGGCTCGCGGCCGATGGCGATCGACAGCGCCGCCGCCGCCACCGGCTCGAGGGTCAGCAGCACCGAGGTCTCCACCGCCCCCAGCCGCCGCTGCGCGTAGAGCTGGCAGGCGAAGGCGAGGGCGGTGGCGAAGACGCCGGTGATCACCACCGCCGACACCGCGTCCGCCGTCAGGTGGCGCCTCGTAGGCGGCTCGAAGAGGAGCGCCGGCGCCGACAGCGCCGCCACCACCAGGAACTGCGTGATGGCCAGCGGCACCACCGGGTGGCGGCGCACGGCGCGATCGACCAGCAGCACGTGGCCGGCGAAGGCGACCGCGCAGCCGAGGGTGAGGGCGTCGCCGCGGTTGAAGGCCACGACGGCGCCGCCCCACGGCTGGAACAGCGCCCACAGCCCGGCAGCGGCGAGGGCGACGCCGGCGAGCGCCAGCCCGCGCGGCCGCACCGCCCCCGACAGCCAGCCGATGGCCGGCACCAGCAGCACCGACAGGCCGGTGAGAAACGCCGACCGCGACGGCGTCGTCCACAGCAGGCCATAGGTCTGGAACGCGTAGCCGGCGAACAGCACCACCCCGATCAGCCCGCCGTCCCGCAGCAGCGGCCGCCACGCCGGCCGCCGGCCGCGGCGGCGGAGGCGGTAGGCGGCGAGCGGCGCCAGCAGCACGGCGCCGAGGCCGAAGCGGTAGGCCAGCAGGTGGAACACCGGCAGGTCGGCGATGCCCCGCTCGACGACCACGAAAGTGGCGCCCCACACCAGGGTGGCGAAGAGGAGCGCCAGGCGGGCCATGGGAGAATCCTCGCATGACGCCGCGCCAGACGTCCGCCACGCTGCTCGCCTGGGCGCGCGAGGCGGGCTTCGACGCCGCCGGCGTGGCCCGCCTCGAGCCGCTCGCCCACGGCGCCGCCTTCGCGGGCTGGCTCGAGCGCGGCGAGCACGCGGCGATGGAGTGGCTGGAGCGGCGCGTCGAGGTGCGCCGCGAGCCGGACCGGGTGCTGCCCGGCGCCCGCTCGGCGCTGTGCGTCGCCCTGCAGTACCACCCGCTCCACGGCGAGGCGCCGCCGGAGGGCGACCTGTGGCCGCGCGTCGCGCGCTACGCTCGGGGCCGCGACTACCACAACCTGATGGGCAAGCGGCTGCGCAAGCTGGCCAAGCGCGTGCGCGAGGCGTTCCCCGGCACCGGCACGCGCACCTACGTCGACACCGGGCCGGTGCTCGAGCGCGAGCTGGCGGCGCGCGCCGGCCTCGGCGCGGTGGGCAAGAACACCAACCTCCTCTCCCGCCGGC
>CAZLBJ010000041.1:0-3651 GCA_964557755.1 uncultured Thermoanaerobaculia bacterium | reverse complement strand
GCTGCGCCGGCGTCTCCTGGCCGCCGGTACCGCCGCTGCCGCCCGCGCCGCCCGCGCCGCTGGTGGCCGCCGACGCCGACGGCGACGGCGAGCCGTTCGGCTTCGCCGCCGCCTCGCGCTTGTCGCCCGCCGGCCGCGCCTCCGCCGCCGGCCGCGCGCCGCGCGGCTCCATGTCGATCGAGCCCTTGAACTTCGAGCCGTCCTCCAGCGAGACCCGCGGCGAGGTGATGTTGCCGCGCACCTCGCCGGAGGAGCGCACCACCACCTGCTCGTCGGCGAACAGGTTGCCCTGCACCTTGCCCTCGACGACCAGCGTGCGGCCGTGGATGTCGGCCTTCACCCGGCCGCTGCGGCCGACGGTGACGGAGTGCTTGTCGAGGTGCACGCTGCCGTCCACCTCGCCCTCGATGATCAGGTCCTCGTCCCCGTGGATCTCGCCCTGCACGCGGATCGACTCGCCGAGGGTGGCGGACTGGCCGCTGCTGCGGCGGGGCTCCGCCGCCGGCCGCGGCGCGGGGGAGGGGTTGGAGGCGGTGACGCTGGTGGCCGGGCTCTCTTCGTCGCTCTTCTTCCACATCGGCTCGAATCTCCAGGGTAGGGGTGCTGTACGGGCTGAGACATATCGAAGTTAGTCTATAAGCGGCGGCGCCGTCAACCGTCCGCGGGCGGCTTGCAGGAGAGCGGCGGCTGTGGGACATTGTTGCATCAACCCGGACTGGAGGACATACCCATGCGACGCACGTTCATCCCGACCCTCATCCTGCTGCTCCTCGCCGCCGCGCTGCCGGCGGCGGCCGGCATCCACTACACGGCTGACACCACCACCACCGGCCCCGGCGCCGAACAGGCGACGTCGGTCGAAGCGTGGGTCGACGGCGCGGCGGCGAAGATCGTCTTCCGCGAGAGCGGCACGCCGGTGCTCGAGAAGGGCAACTACATCGTCACCACCGACGGCGGCAAGACCCTCTACCTGGTGAACCCGGACGAGAAGACCTACGCCGAGTGGGACCTCGAGGCGATGCTGCAGATGGTCGGCAGCGTCATGCAGGCGATGGGGCCGATGCTCAACATCCAGATCGACAACGTCGAGGTGGAGGAGCTGGGCAGCGCGGCCGGCCCGGCGATGCACGGCCTGGCGACCACCCATGCCCGGTACCGCACCAGCTACGACATGAAGGTCAAGGTGCTGGGCATGGCGCGCACCAACCACGTCGACAGCGAGCAGGAGATCTGGAGCACCGGCGAGCTCGCCGACCCGGCGCTCGGCGTCTGGCTGCGCGGCACCCCCGCCACCGGCTTCGCCGACCTCGACGAGCTGGTCGAAGCCGAGATGTCGAAGATCCAGGGCTTCCCGCTGAAGACGGTCACCCGCACGACCACCACCGGCCAGAAGGGCAAGCGCGAGCAGACCACCGTCACCACCATGGAGGTCAGCGAGCTCGAGCGCGGCGTCGACGTGCCGACTTCGACCTTCGAGATCCCGGAGGGCTACCAGCGCAGCGAGGCGATGCTGCCCGCCGAGGGCGAGGAGGAGGAGGGCAACCCCTTCTCGAAGATCTTCGGCGGCGGCTAGGAGTCAGCCGGAACCACCGGCCCAGGCCTGTGTCATAGCTCGTCACAGTAGCCTGTCGCAGCTTGTCACAGCCGGTTCTCATGCGAGGGCGTCCCCGGGAACGTAGCGCCTCGTCGGATCCGTCGGCCCGGATCCCCGCTCGGCGAGCAGCCCCTTCTCCACCAGCAGCTTGAGATCCCGTTGCAGCGTCCGCCGGTTGGTGTCCGGACAGAGGACTTCGTACTCCTGGATCGTCAGGCTGCTTTGGTTCAGGACGTGGCCCAGCGCCTTCGCCTGGCGGTCGGACAGGCCGTGGTCCCTTACCAGGACGTCCCGCCGGATCACCCGTTCGCCTCGCTCCCGGACCTCGCCGAGCTGGGTCGCCAGTCCTTCCACGAAGTACTCCAGCCAGCCGGTCATGTCCATGCCCTGCTCGCGCACGCTCTGGATCGCCGTGTAGAAGGCCGGCCGGTCGCGGTCGTAAAACTCGCTGATCGTGAACAGGCGCTTGAAGTCGTAGCCCGCGCGGTAGAGGCACAACGTCGAGAGGAGCCGCGACGTCCTGCCGTTGCCGTCGAGAAAGGGGTGGATGTGGACGAGCTCGAACTGCGCCACGCCGCTGACCAGCACCGGATGCGCTGGACCCGGTTGGTTGAGCCACGCGATCAGCTCCGACATCAACACCGGCACGTCATAGGCTGGCGGTGGCGTGTAGATCACCTCGCCCGTCGCGGAGTTGATCACGTAGTTCTGCAGCTTGCGGTACTCGCCCGGCGCCGCGCTGCCTCCACGTACGCCCTCGACCAGCCGCTTGTGAATCTCGCGAACCAGCCCCTCGGTGATCGGTGCGCCGCTGTCGAGGTACTCCGAGACGAGCCCGAACGCCCGGCGATAGTTCAACAGCTCGCGAACGTCGTCCGGATCGGCCTCCGGTACCGTCTCGCCGGCCAGCAGACGCTCGGCTTGATGCAGCGTCAGTCGAGTTCCCTCGATGTGGGTAGTGTGGTGCGCTTCCAGGACCAGGGCCCGCTCGCCCATCGCCCGCACCCAGTCCTCCGAAAGCGTCGCCGCCTCCAGGAACCCGCGGGCGCGCTCGATGCGTGTCAGCTCCGCGGTGATGGCGTGGGTGATGGTGAACGTAGGTCGAAAGCCGTGCCTGACCATCAGTCGCGTTCCATCTTCGTTCTCCCTCGGCGATTGTACCTTCGGCGCCGCAACGTCGCGAAGCGTGCGGCGCGCCACCCCGCCGGTCCCCGTCGCCCACGCGGCGGCGGGGGCGGCGGCGCCGAAGTGCAGGATTGCCGGCAGATGCTCCCCCGGTGTTCACATTTGCCGCGCAGTGATCGCCGCGTCGCCGGATGTTTGCTCCGGCGGGAACAAAGTCGTCGCCGGATGCTCCGCGCCCGCCACGTAACTCCTTGATGGGAAAGGGCTTGAAGTTGCCGAGCCGGGAGGCCGTGGGTAGAGTGCGCGCATGTCGAAGGACACGCCCCTCGCCACCTCCCTGCGCGTCCTGCGCGAGACGCGCTCGGTGAGCCAGAAGGAGCTGGCGGAGATGTCGGGCATCGAGCGCAACACCATCTCGAAGTACGAGAACGGCTGGATCCAGCCCAGCCGCGAGAAGCTGCAGACGCTGCTCGAGGCGCTCGGCTACAGCTACGCGGAGCTCGACGCCGCGGAGGTCTTCGTGCGCCGGCTGACCAGCGGCGCCGGCGCCGCCGCCGGCGAGCCGCCGGCCGGCTCCCGCGAGGAGCAGATCCGCCGTACCTCCGAGGACCTCGGCCGCAACCTCGGCACCCTCCTGCAGCTCGTCGTCACGCCCCCCGAGAAGGACTGAAGCAGCCCGTACGCGGCTACCCGGCCGCCGCCGTGCGGCCCTCCCAGGCGGCGAGGACGCCGAGCGCCTCGTCGACGTCGGCCTCGGTGTGCTCGGCGGAGACCTGGAAGCGGATCTCCTCGTCGCCGCGCGGCACCACCGGGTAGGCGAGGCCGGTGGCGAGGACGCCGTGGCGGCGCAGGTGGGCGACCAGCTCGCGCGTCCTGCCGGTGTCGCGCACCATCAGCGGCACCACCGGGTGCTCGCCCGGGATCACCTCGTA
>CAZLBJ010000040.1:0-22030 GCA_964557755.1 uncultured Thermoanaerobaculia bacterium | reverse complement strand
TCGCGCGCTCGTAGAGGACGTTCTCGGCGAGCACGTGGGGCGTGGCGCCGCAGGTGTCGCTCTCCACGTCGTCGGCGCCGGCGGCGAGGTAGCCGTCGTGGACGGCGCGCACGGCGTCCGGCCGCGTGCGCACCAGGTTCTCGTTGCAGCCCTCGAGCTCGGCGCCGCCGAAGTCGTCGGCCGACAGCTCGAGCGCCTGCATGGCGGTGCCGGTGGCGCCGTCGAGCACCAGCACGCGCTCGTCGAGCGCGGCGAGCAGCGCCGCGTCGCGCTCGGTGCGGTCGGCGGGCTCGGCAGGGGCGGGGACGGGCTCCGGGAACGGGTAGGCGTAGCGGCTGGACTGCGTCAGGGTTGCGACCATGTCAGTTTCGACCATACGAAAACGACCCGCCTCTCCAGGAACGGTGGCGGAGAGCCGGGTCGGCTGCGGACTTTTTGTTGCCGGCGCCGCCGGCCACATCCCCGATTTCGGGTAGGCACCTTGGGTGTCCGTCCCAGGTTGCCGAATCCGGATCTCGCACCGGACTCTCCTGATGTGGGGCTGAGGGTATGTTTTTGTCGGAGCGCTGTCAATGGGGAGCCCGGCTGGAGATGCCTCACTCCGCCAGCCGCTCGGCCTCGCGCAGGACGCGCAGCAGGTTCTCGCCGAGGACCATGCGCAGCGCCCGCGGCCCGACGCCGCGGGCGGTGAGCTCCTCGACGAGGGCCGGGAAGCGGGAGACGTCCTCGAAGCCCTCGGGCGTCTCGGTGATGCCGTCGAAGTCGGTGCCCAGCGCGACGTGCTCCTCGCCGGCGACGTCGAGCAGGTGGAGGACGTGGTCGGCGTAGCGCGACAGCGGCACCCTCGGCATCTCGAGCTCCCCTTCCGCCGTCATCTCGTCGCGCACCCGCACCCGCCCTTCGAGGTCCGCCGGGTCGAGCTCCGCGACGCGCCGCTCGAACTCCGCCGCGCGGCGCAGCTGCACCCGCGCCGCCGCGTCGTCGAGGAAGAACGGCGCCGCGTTGGCGCCCACCACGCCGCCGCGCCGCGCGATCTCCAGGACCAGCGAGTCCGGCAGGTTGCGCGGGTGGTCGCACAGCGCCCGCGCCGAGCTGTGGCTGGCGATCACCGGGCCGCGCACCGCGTCGAGCGCGTGCAGCACCGCGTCGTCGCTGACGTGCGAGACGTCGACCAGGATGCCGCGCCGCTGCATCTCGCGCACCAGCCCCACCCCCGCGTCCGACAGCCCGCCGTGCCGCGGCTCGTCGGTCGACGCGTCGCACCACTCGTGGCTCTCGTTGTGGGTCAGCGTCACGTAGCGCACGCCGAGCGAGGCGCAGCGCGCGAGCGCCGAGGGCACCAGCAGCGGCCGCCCGTTCTCCAGCCCCAGCAGCACTGCCACCGCGCCCTCCGCCGCCGCCCGCCGCACCTCCTCCGCCGAGGCCACCAGCTCGAGCTCGCCGGTGCGGAGCTGGCGCTCGACGCGGTCGTAGAGGGCCAGCGCGTGCTCCCAGCCGGCCTGCGGGTCGAGGCGGCCGGGGACGAAGAGGGCGAAGAACAGCGCCGCGACGCCCCCCTCGCGCAGCCGCGGCAGGTCGACGTGGCCGTCGTCCAGCCGCTCGCCGAGGTCGGCCGGGTGGTGGAAGAGGCGGCTGGGGACGTCGGTGTGGCCGTCGACGATCAGGGCGTCGTGGAGCAGCGGAGAGGCGTTCACGATGCCGCCGAGTCTACCCCGGCCGCCCCGCCGGTCCGAGGAATTTTCCACCCGCCGAAACGTTGCAACGAGAGGCCGCGAGCGCCAGGCCCCGCGACGCCGCGGTGGCGAACGGCTGGCGGGTGCCGCCGGGTTCCGCTATAATTGCGGGTTCCGGCCTCGCGCCGAGGCCCTCTGGACGACGACCCACGATCAGCGGAAGGACGACAGCGTGAAGACCGAGATCCACCCCGAGATGCACCAGGTGACCGCCGTCTGCGCCTGCGGCAACACCTTCGAGACCTATTCGACCAAGGACGAGCTGCGCCTCGAGATTTGCAACGAGTGCCACCCGTTCTTCACCGGCCGCCAGAAGCTCATCGACTCCGCGGGCCGCGTCGAGCGCTTCAAGCGGCGCTACCAGCAGGCCGGCTGAGCCTCCCCGCCGGGCGGCGGCGGCCCTGACGGCCGCGGCCGCCGGCGATCCCCCGCTCCACCGCAGCACCACCCGCCATGCTCGACAAGCTCTCCCACCTCGAAGCCACCCACGACGAGCTCACCCACAAGCTGGCGGACCCGGAGGTGCTGGCCGACCCCAGGACCTACACCGCGACCTCCAAGCAGCTCGCCGAGCTGCACCCGGTGGTCGAGCTCTACCAGCGCTACAAGAAGGTCGACCGCCAGCGGCGCGAGACCGAGGAGATGCTCGCCGGCCTCGGCCGCGAGGACGAGCTGCGCGCCCTCGCCGAGGAGGAGCTCGGCTCGCTGGTCGAGCAGGCCGAGGCGCTGGAGGAGGCGCTGCGCCGCGAGCTGGTCCCCACCGATCCCAACGACGCCCGCAACGTGGTGCTCGAGATCCGCGCCGGCACCGGCGGCGACGAGGCTTCCCTGTTCGCCGCCGAGCTGTTCCGCATGTACTCGCGCTACGCCGAGGACCAGGGCTGGCGGGTGGAGGTGATCGACCTCTCGGAGTCCGGCGTGCGCGGCGTCAAGGAGGTGTCGGCCATCGTCGAGGGCCGCGGCGCCTACAGCCGCCTCAAGTACGAGGCCGGCGTCCACCGCGTGCAGCGGGTGCCCGAGACGGAGGGCTCCGGCCGCATCCATACCTCCGCCGTCACCGTGGCCGTTCTCCCCGAAGCCGACGACGTGGAGGTGGAGATCGATGAGAAAGACCTGCGCGTCGACCGCTTCTGCGCCTCGGGCCCCGGTGGCCAGGGCGTCAACACCACCTACTCGGCGGTGCGCCTCACCCACCTGCCGACCGGCCTGGTGGTCTCCTGCCAGGACGAGCGCAGCCAGATCAAGAACCGCGCCAAGGCGATGCGCGTGCTGCGTGCCCGCCTGCTGGAGATCGAGCGCGAGAAGGCCGACGCCGCGGTGTCGGCGGAGCGCCGCAAGATGGTCGGCAGCGGCGACCGGTCGGAGAAGATCCGCACCTACAACTTCCCGCAGAATCGGGTCACCGACCACCGCATCGGCCTCACCGTGCACCAGCTCCCGGACGTCCTGCAGGGACGTCTCGACCCCCTGGTCGACCCCCTCGTGCAGCACTTCCAGGCGGCGCGGCTGGCCGAGGAATCCCACAGCCGAAACTGACCCGGCCCGGCTCCCCCGCCGGGCCGCCCCCGTCCGACCTCGCCCGACGCGACCCGCGGCCGACGGGGCCGCCGGCGGCACCGCCGTGTCCCCCGCCCCGGCCCGGGCCTTCACTCATTGTTTTGAAGGCGGACGTGCCGCTGCCATGGAGGCCGTGTGCAGACGCCGCCCCATAGGGAGAGACCCATGCCGCACTCGAACGACGCCCGCCGTGCCATCTCCGCCCTCGCCCTGACGGCCGTCCTGGTGGCCGCCGGACCCGTCCTCGCCGCGCCCGCCCCGGATGATGCATCCGCCCCGGGGGGCCTCGGCGCCGCCGTGGAGCACCTGCTGCAGCCGCTCGAGCGCCTGTGGCACGAGGTGGCCGCGGCGCTGGCGATCGACGCCGGCACGACCGACGCCGACGCCGGACTCCCGGCCGAGGGCACCGGACCGGTCGCCCTGGTGCGTGCCGCCGACGAGGGGGAGATCAGTCCGGCGCTCGACCCCAACGGCACGAAAGCGAAGTGAAAGCGGGGGTCGCCTACCGGACGCGGGCCCCTGCTCCCGCGGCGCCGAGGCGTGGCGGCGCCGTGGACCCGAGCCCGGGGTGTCACGGTTTCGCGTCCTGCGACAACTCTTAAGGGAAAAGGAGGTGCTAGGCTGAGGGTACCCCGAGGCCCCGCCAGACCGACGCGCCGCCGCCGCGAAGAGACGACCGCATGGTGCACCCGAAGCCGGAAGCAATGGTTCAGTGGCTGCGCAAGCTGTGCGCATCGGACCGCAATGCGCTGAGCCACCTGCTGGACTGCCCGGCCTGCCGCGAGCAGGCGCTGGCGGAGCTGCGCCGGCAGCAGGCCGAGAGCGAGCTGGCCGACGTGCTGAGCTATCGCCGCCCCGCGGCCACCGGGCAGCCCGCCGCCGGCGAGCGCCGGGACCCCGCGGGCGAGCCCTACGGCGAGCTCGCCGCCAGCTTCGAGCGCATCACCCGGCGCGCCCGCGACTGCGCCGAGCACGAGCAGCGCAGCGCCGGCCTGCTGCTCGAGGAGCTGCTGTCGCACCCGGCGCCGCGCCGCGAGGTGCTGGTCGCCAACAGCGAGCGCTTCCGCTCGCTCGCCCTCGCCCAGCGCCTGCTCGAAGTCAGCCACGGCACCGGCTTCGAGGACCCCCGCGCGGCCGAGCGGCTGGCCCGCCTGGCGCTGACCGTCGTCGACTCCGTGGACGTCGCCTTCTACGGCCGCCGCCTGCTCGACGACCTGCGCGCCCGCGCCTGGGCCCACCTCGGCAACGCGCTGCGCATCGCCAGCCGGCCCGAGGAGGCCGAGGAGGCCTTCCGCCGCGGCGCCGCCTACCTCGAGGGCACCGCCGACCCGATGGAGCAGGCCGGCTTCCAGCACCTGCTGTCGTCGCTGCGCAAGCTGCAGCGCCGCTTCGACGAGTCGGCCGAGCTGCTGCAGAGCGCCGCCCGGCTCTACGAGGAGGTGGGCGACAACGAGCGCCTGGCGCGGGTGCTCACCGGCATCGGCTGCCACTACCTGGACCTGGGGTCGCCGGAGGAGGCGGTCGAGCCGCTGCTCGAGGCGCTGCGCCACGTCGACGCCCTCGCCGACCCGCGCACCGCCCTCTACATCCACCACAACCTGACGATGTGCCTCTCCGAGACCGACCGCTTCCTCGAGGCGCAGCGCCTGTTCGCGGCCGCCCGCCCGCTGTACGAGCGCTTCCCGGACATGCGCACGCAGCTCCGCCGCCAGTGGCTGGAGGGCGTCCTGGCCGCCGGCACCGGCCGGCCGGAGCGTGCCGAGACGCTGTTCCGGGAGGTGCAGGCGGCGTTCACCGAGGCGGAGATGACCCCCGACGCCGCCATCGCCGGCCTCGACCTGGCGGCGCTCTACGCGCGCCAGGGGCGCACGGCGGACCTCAAGGCGCTGTCGCAGGAGCTGACCGGTATCCTGTTCTCGGGCCGCCTGCACCGCGAGGCGCTCGTGGCTCTCGCCTACTTCATCCAGGCGGCGCAGCGCGAGCGCGCCACGCTGGACGTGGTCAAGCAGGTGGCGAGCTTCCTGCGGCGCGCCGAGGTCGATCCCGCCGCCCGCTTCCAGCCCGGCCGCTAGCCGCGCGCCGACCTCAGCCGGCGGCCATCGCCGACTCGTCGAGCACCACCCGCAGCCCCTCGCGGATGATGTCGGCCTCCGAGCGCCGCTCGTGGAACGCCTTCTCGCGCAAGGCCTCGGCCTCGTCGTGCGGGATCCACAGGTTCTTCTTCACCATTCCGCTCTTGGTCACCGTCGTGGTGCCGCCGCGCGGACCGGTGGGCGCGTCGTGGTTCGTCTCCCTCGTCCGTTCCCGTCCATTCGCTTTCATGGCCGCCCTCGTCGAAATTGCAAGAACATATGCTCACCTGCTCGGCGTATCGTAGCAGAATAATAGGCTGCGCGTAATTACGAACCCGTCATGACAGGATTGCCGGCGGCGGCGGGCTAAGATCGGCGGGTGCCGCCGAGCGCCCCCGCCGACGCCCCCGCGACGCTGGACGACCTGCTGGCCGACGCCCGCCGCCGCCTCGCCGCGGCGCCGTTCGCGCCGTCGACGCGCGAGGCGGCGCTGCTGCTCGGCCACGTCCTCGGCTGGAGCGAGGCGCAGGTGCTGGCGCGCGGCGAGCGGCCGGTGCCGCCCGCCGCCGCCCGGCGCTTCGCCGCCCTGCTCGCGCGCCGCCTGGGCGGCGAGCCGGTGGCCTACCTCACCGGCGAGCGCGAGTTCTGGGGGCGCTCGTTCCACGTCGACCGCCGGGTGCTGGTGCCGCGGCCGGAGACCGAGCACCTGGTCGAGGCGGCGCTGGCGGCGCCGCTGAGCGCCGCGCCGCGCATCCTCGACGTCGGCACCGGCTCCGGCTGCCTCGCCGTCACCCTCGCCCTCGAGCTGCCGTGCGCCCGTGTCGTCGCCTGCGACGTCTCGCCCGCCGCCCTGGCGGTGGCCGCCGCCAACGTGCGCCGCCACGGCGCCGGCGGCCGCGTCGCCCTGGTCGCCGCCGACCTGTGTGCGCCGCTCGACCTCGCCGCCTTCGACCTGGTGGTGTCGAACCCGCCGTACGTCGACCCGGCGGCGGCCGGCGGCCTGTCGCCGGAGGTGGTCGACCACGAGCCGGCGCAGGCCCTGTTCGCCGGCGAGCGCGGCCGCCGCGAGCTGCGGCGCCTGGTCTCCGGCGCCGCCGCCGGCCTCGCCCCCGGCGCCGTCCTGCTGCTCGAGGTCGGCCACGACCAGGCCACGATCGTCGGCGAGCATGCGACGGCATCGGGGTTGCACCTCGAAGGCGTGACCAGGGACTACGCCGGCATCCCCCGGGTGGTCCGCCTGCGCCGCCCGTAGGCGCCCGCGGACGCCCCCGGTCCCACGCCGGCCGACGACGGAGGAAGCTTGGAGAGATTTCGCATCGAAGGCCCGGTCCGCCTGCACGGCACGGTGGCCGCGGGCGGTGCCAAGAACGCCGCCCTGCCCGCCCTCGCCGCCACCCTGCTGACCGACGAGCCGGTGGAGCTGACGCGCGTCCCGCGGGTGCGCGACATCCGCACCATGTGCCGGCTGCTCGAGCGCCTCGGCTCGTCCTGCGAGATGGAAGGCCACGTGGTGCAGGTCTCCGGCTGCGGCGTCGGCGAGGAGGGCCACGCCCCCTACGAGCTGGTCAAGACGATGCGCGCCTCGATCCTGGTGCTCGGCCCGCTGCTCACCCGCCGCGGCCACGCCCGCGTGTCGCTGCCCGGCGGCTGCGCCATCGGCCTGCGGCCGATCGACGAGCACCTGCGCGGCATGGAGGCGCTCGGCGCCGAGATCGAGGTGCGGGAGGGCTACGTCTACGCTCGCGCCGAGCGGCTGACCGGCGCGCGGTTCCGCTTCGGGGTACCGTCGGTGACGGGAACCGAGAACGTGATGATGGCCGCCTCGCTCGCCCGCGGCTCGACGCGGCTCGAGAACTGCGCCCGCGAGGCGGAGATCGCCGACCTGGCGAAGCTGCTGACCGCCATGGGCGCGGGCATCGAGGGCGCCGGCACCGACGTCATCGAGATCGAGGGCGTCGACCGCTTCGGCAGCGCCCGCCACGAGGTGATCGCCGACCGCATCGAGGCCGGCACCTACCTGCTGGCGGCCGCCATCACCGGCGGCGACGTCACCGTCGAGGGGGCGCGGCAGGAGGACCTCGCGGCGCTCGCCGCCGTGCTCGCCGAGTGCGGCGTCACGGTGGAGGCGACCGCCGGCGGCATGCGCTGCACCGGCAACGGCGAGCTGGCGCCGATCGAGATCGAGACCGCCCCGCATCCCGGCTTCCCCACCGACCTGCAGGCGCAGCTCATGGCGCTGCTCACCCAGGCGAGGGGCACCTCGATGCTGCGCGAGGCGGTGTTCGAGAACCGCTTCCAGCACGTGCCGGAGCTCAACCGGCTGGGCGCCGACATCCGCATCGAGGGGCGCCGCGCCCTGATCCACGGCCCGCGGCGGCTCTCCGGCACCGGCGTCATGGCCACCGACCTGCGCGCCTCGGCGTCGCTGGTGCTCGCCGGCCTCGCCGCCCACGGCACCACGGTGGTCGACCGCATCTACCACCTCGACCGCGGCTACGAGGCCATGGAATCGAAGTTGCAGTCGCTGGGGGCGCGGGTGGAGCGGATCGACGAGCCGATGGACCTCTGACGCGGCGCCCCTGGCCCCATCCCGGCTCGCCCGCGCCCCGATGAGCCCGTTCGCCTCCCCAGCCTCGAGCGCCAACGCAGTCCCGAGCTCCCCCGTCCGCGCCGTCCTGGCGGTGGCGGTGGCCGTTTCGGCATTCGCCGCCTCCCCGGCGGCGGCGCAGCCGGCCGCCGATCCGCGTATCGAGCTGGTCGAGCTGCAGCGGCAGGGGCGCTGGGACGAGGCGCTGGCGCGCGCCGAGGCCCTGGTCGAGGACGACTCGGAGCGCGCCGACCGCTGGGGCCTCCACGTCCTCGTCGGCCACCTCCACGACCGGCTCGGCCACGGCCGCGAAGCCAAGGACGCCTTCATCCGCGCCATGGCCGGCGGCCACGACCTCGTCCACTACGGCCGCTACCGCCTCGCCCTCGAGCACGCCGAGAGCGCCCACCCGGAGGTCGCCGCGGGGCTGGTGGCCAGCGTGGTGAGCCACCAGCCGGAGGTGCCGCCGGTGGCGCACGCCGTGCGGCTGCTGCGCGAGACCGTCGCCGAGGGCGGCGAATGCCTGCTGGTGCGCCGCATGGCGCCCGACGGCTACCGCGACACGCAACGCCGCCAGCTCGAGTTGGTGCGTGCCGACTGCGCACGGCGCCACGACGACGCGGAGGCGGCGCGCCGCGCCTACCGCGCCATCCTCGAGGACGCCCTCGACGACGAGACGGCGCTCACCGCCGCCCGCCACCTCGACGGCCTGCTGACCGCCACGCCGGGCATCGTGCCGCTCGACGAGGAGCGCGTGCTGCTCGGCCGCGCCTTCTACGAGCACCGCGAGTTCGACCGCGCCGTCGGCCACCTGGCGCCGCTGGTCGCCGGCTTCGACGGTCCGCTGGCCGGCGAGCGCTGGGAGCTCGCCTACCTGGTGGTGCGCAGCCGCTTCTGGCAGGAGCGCTACCCGCAGGCGGCCACCGGCTACGCGGCGCTGGCGGCGCGCTCGCGCGAGCCCCACCTCGCCGCCCGCGCCCTCTACCAGCAGGGGCGCAGCCACGAGCTCGGCGGCGAGTGGCCGCAGGCGGCGTCGACCTTCCGCCGCGCCTTCCGCACCGATCCGGACGGCGGCAGCGCCGACGGCGCCTTGGTCGGCGCCATGCGCATCGAGTGGCGCACCGGTCACGAGGAGCGCGCCCTGGAGCTGTTCGAGCTGCTCGCCGGGCGCCGCGCCTGGAACGAGGTGGCCGCCCGCGCCGCCCTCTTCCTCGCCGCCTCCGACCTCGTCGGCGGGCGCACCGACCGCGCCGGCGGCTGGCTGGAGGTGGCGGCGCGCGCCGGCCGCGACGCCGAGCCCGAGCTGTCCTACTGGCGCGCCCGGCTGGCCGAGCTGCCGCCGCCGGCGGGCGGGGAGGGCGACCCGGACGCCGCCGTGCGCCACTACCTGCGGGTGCTCCAGCTCGGCCCCTACCACCCCCTCGCCGTCGACGTCGCGCGGCGGCTGCGGCGCCTGGAGCTCGCGGCGGCGGCGCGCGGGCTCGCCGGCCGCCGCCTGGGCACCGGCACGCTGGCCGGCCGCTACGACGCCTGGCTGCTGCTCAGCGACGACCGCGAGCGGCGCGCCGAGATCGCCCACGACCTCGCCCGCGCCCTGGCGCGCGACGCCGAGGCGGCGCCGTTTTTGACCCTCGCCCTGGTCGACACCGCCGACTGGCCGATGTGGCGCGCCAGCCTGAACACGCCGGCCGAGAAGCTACTGGCGCTGGGCCTGTGGGACGGCGGCCAGCCGGCGATGGAGCGCCACTTCCCGGTCGGCGAGCCGGCGCTCGCCTACACCCGGAGCTGGCTGCTGGCGCAGGCCGGCGAGCTGCGCGACTCGGTACGGGTGGCCGAGGTGCTGGCCCGCCGCGCGCCGGAGCGCCTGCCGCCGCCGTTCCTCGCCTCCGGCCTGCGGCGCCAGCTCTTTCCCTTCGCCTTCCCCGACCTCTTGGTGCGCGAGTCGCTGGCGCGCGGCATCGACCCCCACCTGCTGATCGCCATCGTGCGCGAGGAGAGCCGCTTCCAGCCCGACGCCCTGTCCCCCGCCTCCGCCCGCGGCCTTACCCAATTCATCCAGCCGACCGCCGAGCGGGTGTCGTCGGCCATCGGCCTGGCGCCCCTCGAGCCCGGCGACCTCTACCGGCCGGACATCGCCCTCGCCCTGGGGGCGGCGTACGTCGGCGAGCTGATCGAGCAGATGGGCGGCTCGCGCCACGCCGCGGTCGCCTCCTACAACGCCGGCCCACCGGCCGCCGCGCTGTGGCAGAGCTACTGCTACAGCGGCGAGCTGGCCGAGTACTACACCAAGGTGAGCTACAAGGAAACTCGCAACTACCTGGCCAAGGTGCTGTCGAGCTGGGCCCAGTACAGCGAGATCTACGGCGCGCCGGCGCCGGAGGAGTAGGAGAGCAGGCGACCGCCCCCGGAGCGCAGGGGCGGCCGCCCGGCACGCGGCCGATCACTAGCAGGGGAAGGTGTAAATGATCACGTACGAGCTGGTGCTGCCCCAGCTCCACCACTGGCCGTTGCAGAACAGGATCCGTTCGCCGATCAGGGTGGTGTAGGACCCGTCGCTGTAGTACTCCCGGTCGACCTCGTTGGGCGGCAGGGCGTAGGCGGTGGGAACGACGAAGCCGCTGACGAAGCCGGCGGCCGCGGCGAGGACGAGGACGACTGCGGCGAAGCGCAACTTCCGACTGGAACGCATCGGTAGGTCTCCTGACGGTTCGACGGCGGCCCGGGGATCGGGCCGCTACGCTAGATCACGCACATGCATACTAGCGTATGTGCTTCTTTTGTCAATGCGCGGCGGGGGCGGCGATGCGGTCGGCCAGCGGCGGCATCGCCTCGAGCGGCTCGTCGAGGAAGACCTGCACGTCGGCCTCGCGGCGCAGCTCGGCGGTCCAGCGCTCGACCTCCTCGAGCAGGCGGCGCTGCTTGATCACCTGGCGGACGTCCTCGCGCACCTCCTCGAGCGGCGGCACCGGCTGGCCGGAGGCGGTGAGCTGCGGCACCAGCTCCTGCTCGTAGTGGGCGCGGATGTCGTCGAGGCTGACGAAGACGCGGGCGCCGAGGCGCTCGTCGACGTAGACGAGGACCATGATCTGGCGCGCCACGAGCTGGCGCAGCTCCTCGATGCTCAGGCCGAGCTCGGCGAGGCGCGTGGCGAAGGCGGCGTCGTCCGGGAAGCCGGCGCGGATCTCGGCCACCTGCGCCTCGATGCGCTCGACCGACACCTGGCCGAAGCCGAACCGCTCGGCGGCCTGGAAGCGCAGGAGCTGGTCGATGAGGCCGTCGAGGACACGGGCGCGCAGCGCCTCCGTGCTCTCCCCCGCCTCGCGCTCGACCAGCCCGAGGCCGATGACGTCCTC
Source organism: uncultured Thermoanaerobaculia bacterium (assembly GCA_964557755.1). Classification (GTDB taxonomy): domain Bacteria; phylum Acidobacteriota; class Thermoanaerobaculia; order Multivoradales; family JBCCEF01; genus CAZLBJ01. Next base: position 10,728 of record CAZLBJ010000040.1, on the reverse strand, counting down.
GACGTCGGAGAGCAGCACCGCCTGCTCGTCGACCACCGCCACCACCCGGTCGCGCAGCTGGTGGGCGGCCAGCGGCACGTCGGGCGCCGGCGGCAGGCGGCGCGCCGGCGGCTCGGCGCCGGTGCTGCCGCAGGCGGCCGCGAGGACCAGCCAGGGGAGGACGGGAACAAGCAGGGCCGCTCGGCGGGCGGGCGGGGAGAGCATCGCCGGCATGCTAGCAGCTCGATGCAAGCTCCCTGCGCGCTAGCATCGCGGCATGAACGACGAAGAGACAGCCGCCCGCCGCGGCCGGCTGCTGGTGGTGGCGACGCCGATCGGCAACCTCGACGACCTGTCGCCGCGCGCCCGCGCCGCTTTCGCGGCGGCGGACCTGGTGGCCTGCGAGGACACCCGCCGCACCGGCCGCCTGCTCGCCGGTCTCGGCCTCGACCGGCCGCTGCTGTCGCTGCACGAGCACAACGAGCGCCAGCGCCTGCCGCAGGTGCTGGCGCGGCTGGAGGAGGGGGCCACCGTGGCGCTGGCCAGCGACGCCGGCACGCCGCTGCTCTCCGATCCCGGCTACGTCCTGGTGCGCGAGGCGGCGGCGCGCGGCGTGCGGGTGGAGGCGGTGCCCGGCCCCTCCGCCGTCCTCGCCGCCCTGGTCGCTTCGGCGCTGCCGCCCTACCCGTTCACCTTCGCCGGCTTCCCGCCGCCGAAGGGCGGCAAGCGCCGCGCCTTCTACCGCCGCCTGGCGGAGCTCGACCACACGCTGGTCGTCTTCGAGTCCCCCCACCGCCTCCTCGCCAGCCTCGACGACGCCCTCGCCGAGCTCGGCGACCGCCCCGCCGCCGTCTGCCGCGAGCTCACCAAGCTCCACGAGGAGGTCCTCCGCGGCCCGCTGTCGGAGCTGCGCGCGGAGCTGGCGGGGCGGGACGCCTTGAAGGGGGAGTTCGTGCTGGTGTTAGCTGCTGGTCCTGGTCGCTGAGGCGCCAGCCTGAGGAATCGGAATCCCGGGAGGATGATTCCGTCCGGAATTGAGGTCCAGCGGCAGCACAGTTAGAAAAGGAGGTGTATGTGAAGCCAGGAAAGCTCCTGCGACTCGCGCTGCTACCACTGCTCTCGTTGACGCTCGTCGGCTGCAGCATCCACCGGTCCCATCAGAGGCTCGCGACGCAGGCGGTCGGTTTCAACCTGACCGTCGAAGAGGCTCAGAACGAAATGCTGCTGCTGAACGTCATCCGGGCAAAGGACCGCCTGCCGATGTACGTCACCACCGTTTCGAGCTTGAACGGGAACCTCAGCTCCACGCTGTCTGCCGGCCTCGGGGGCTCCTACGCCGATACGGAGACTAACTCCTCGACTTCGCAGACCGCGTCCGGCGGTACGCTCCCCACTGCGTTGGAAACAGTGACGGGCGCGACGACTAAGGCCATCACGCGGGGACTGGTGCCATCGTTGGGTGGGACACTTTCGCGGAACCCAAACTTCTCTCTGTCGGTCCTCGACGGAGAGAAGTTCATGCGCGGGTTCCTATCCCCAATCGAACCAAGCACTATCGCTTACTACTGGGACCAAGGTTGGCCTCGCGAGCTGCTGTTCTACCTCCTTGTCCACAGAGTAGAGTTCGAGGATCGCCCCCCTCTCGAAAACCACCCGCCTGACCGGGACAAGTTCGAGGACTTTGCCGCTTGGGTAGTGGATTTTCTCGCCACGGATCGCCAATTCGTTCACGGAACGCACTTGAAGGACTTCGGTCCTCGCCTCAAGAGCGATGACGTAGAGAGCCTGAGCGATCTGGTAGCCACGTCGAAAGAGGGTCTGGTGCTGACAAGGGCGGGCGAAGGATGGCAATTGCAGCGACCTTCAAGCGAGTACTGCATACGAAGCTCCGATTCTAAGGACGGCTGCCAACGATCTGGTACCGAGTCGGACCAAGAAAGGTCCCGACCCGGCATTCTAACGGTGTTCGAGACGGATGACACTGGCGTCGAACCTCCTAGCCGCCTGGTCCTCCGCTCACCCGAAGGAATGCTTTACTACCTCGGTCAATTGATGCGTGTCGCGAATCGGCAGATAGATCCATGGATACCGCTCGTCTGCATCCAGGGAGAACACCGGCCGCTATTCGTGGCTCTCCCGCTCGGCGAATGCACCGGTTCGCTCGTAGCTGCGCATTCTCCAGGCGGCGATTTCGCCATCCCGCCGAGTCGAGAAGATACCCTGAAATCGGGATGTCGCGCCGGAGAACTCTCGCCCTCAGGGTCCCGGGACCGCTGCGACTCCGGCCGCTCGATGCAAGCACTGCGGCTCTTGAGTCAGCTCATCTCGCTTCAGAAGTCCGCTGACGAACTCCCGACACCCGCACTCGTTCGTGTGATCGGGGAGTAGTGGGCGGCATGGGGACGAACCGCCGATCGGCCGGCGGTTCGTCCTGAACTACCCTGCAAAGTACGTGCGTTTGCGCGCCAACGTCGTGTCACCGTAGTGCCGTTTCCACCACCGATCGGTCGGGTCGAGGTGCCACGGTCGAGTCACGGCGCTCGTTGGCTTCTTTTCCTTCGCGAGCCACTCTCGGAACGCGTAGTGATCCCACAGCCGCATGTATTCGCCGAGGTAGATGTCGGCGACCCGCTGGTTGCCGCGGATCACCACCATGTTCTCGTCGTTCTTGTCGGACGACGCGGCACTGAAGTTCGCGGAGCCTGTGACGACAATCGGACGCTTGCCCAGTGGATCGACGAGCATGTACTTTGTATGCACATACTTTACGTGTGTATTGAGGCCAGTGAGCTGTTCGCCGAGCCAGCGGTCAAGCTTGTTGACAGAGACGTGGCTCCCGACGGCGAACAGGTTCTCTGGCTTTCGGCGGAGCTCGGTGAAAGCCTGAAGTGCGGCAGGCTTGTTCGCTTTCTTCACTCCTGGCCCCAGGGGCTTCTCGAGCATTGCGTAACGAAGGCTAGCCGTGCCATTGTCGTACGCGGCCACGAAGTGTTTATGCATTCCGAAGGCGAAGGTCATGAAAAGAGCGTCCTTCGCCGAACGGGCCAGGTCGGCGTAGAAGTCCAGAGCATTCGAGGGAGCTCCGAGGACTGAAGATCGCGATGGTGCCGTCCTCATCCTCACCCGGGATCTCGCGCGCTCCGGAGAGTGCCTGTGCAAGCACCTTGCGATCCGGGTTCTTGGCCAGCGCCTCCCAGTACGCGAGGTATGCGGCCGCAACCTCTTGGTTCTCGATTATGTGGACGACGTTGGACTGCCCAAATATCCCGCCATCGGAGAAGTTCGTGGATCCTAAAAGCACCGCCTTCGGCTTATTGCCCTTGAGGAGGACGACGAACTTGTTGTGCGAGAGAGCCGCGGGGCGCGGAATGCGCTCTGTGCAGAACTTCTCGATACCGGCCTTGGCAACTGCGGATCGGTTGTCGTCCCTCGGGAAATCCTTACCTGCATCGTAGAGGATCCGGATATCCGCCCCTCGGTCGCACGCTTGGCGCAAGGCATAGACGACTCCCTCTTGGCGGAATTCGTATGCGGACACCCGCAGACTCCAGCCGGGCCCCTTGGCGCGACCGATGAAATCCAGGATGGCCTCGTAGACTCCCCGCGAGAGCCACTTCCATGCAGGATCAACAGCGCCACCCGTCGTTCCGGGTTTCCGGTTCCCGAAGCGCCGAGCGTACTCCTGCGTCGCGGTCGCACCACGATTGAAGTACACGTCATGGTCGCCTCCCTCAGGAGACTCTGTGTTGACTTCGAGGCTGACCTCCCGAAAGGTCTTGAGCTTCGCGGGGGAGCCCTTCAGAGCCAGGATGCGATAGGTGTAATGGTGTCCTGGCTTCGCGGTGTAGTCGCTCCACTGGAAATCTTGGATGGGATGATCTTTCGTCGAGTGGCGCGAGCCCGCAGGAAAGCCCGGGTCGGTTTCCTCGAAGGTCTTCATCCCGCTCAGCCAGAACGCGTCGTTCTCGGCGTGATCGGTCCGGTGGATCGCGAACCCCTTGAGGCTTTGGCACTGCTCCTGTCGGAGGTTCATGCCGAGGAGCACAACGTAGGTGCCTCCAATGGCTCGTACGGAAAACTCGTCATCCCTGGCGAAAACTTGACTCATTTCCCAGCTCCCTCCGCAGGTGTCTGTTGAGATACTGCCTTCCGAGTCGGCGCAGTACGCATCTCTCCTCGCTCGGCCGTGGATTCCCCAGCCCTGCTGCCGGTGGTCGTCGATTTCGGACAGGATCTTGTGGTGGACGGCCGGCTCTGGCGTGCCCCCGCTCCTTCCGCTGGCGCCTGCAGGGATTACAAAGCGCCGTGAGTGGCCAGCCAGGAGTGGCGGTGCCTTGTCCGGCTCACCTACCGGTGATCCAGCAGCCGCCGAGGACGCGGGTGCCGCGGTAGAAGACGGCGGCCTGGCCGGGGGCGACGCCGCGCTGGGGCTCGGCGAACTCGACCTCGCAGCGGCCGCCGGGGAGCGGGCGCACGCGGGCGGCGGCGCCAGGGTGGCGGGAGCGGATCTTCACCGTCGCCTCGACGCCGTGGGCGGCGGCCTCCCCGCCGAGGTCGAGGTCCGGATTGATCCAGTGCAGGCGCTCGCCGGCCAGGCCGCGGCTGGCCAGCGCCTCGGCGCCGCCGACCACCACGCGGTTGGCCGCGGCGTCGATCTCCAGCACGTAGAGGCGGCCGCCTCCGCCGGGCAGCGCCGACGAAGAGACGCCCAGGCCGCGCCGCTGGCCCACCGTGTAGCGGTCGTAGGGCGCGCCGCGGCCGAGCTCGCGGCCCTCGCGGTCGACCACCACGGCCGGCTCGTCGAGGGCGGCGGGCGCCGGTGTGCCCTCCGCCGCCGCGCCCGCCGCCTCGCGCCGCCGCGCCTCGCGCTCGACGAACGGGCGCACGCCGTCGGCGACGAAGCAGACCTCCATCGACTCGCCCTTCTCCGCCACCACCAGGCCGGCCTCGCGCGCCGTCGCCCGCACCTCGTCCTTGGAGAGATCGCCGAGCGGGAAGCGGGAGGCGGCGAGCTGCTCCTGGCCGAGCTCGAAGAGGAAGTAGCTCTGGTCCTTCTCCGGCCGCGCCGCGGCGTGCAGCTCGCGGCCGGCCGGGCCGTCGACCAGCCGCGCGTAGTGGCCGGTCGCCAGCTGCCGGGCGCCGAAGCTCCGCGCGCGGTCGAGCAGCAGGTCGAACTTGATCTCGGTGTTGCAGGCGACGCACGGGCTGGGGGTGCGCCCCGCCAGGTAGGTGTCGACGAAGGGGTCGACCACCGCGCGGCGGAACTCGCGGTCCAGGCGCAGGGTGTAGTGGGGGATGCCCGCCTGCCGCGCCACCCGCCTGGCGTCGCCGAGGTCGAGGGCGCCGCAGCAGCGGCCGTGGACCCGCTCGCCGGAATGGTCCCACAGGAGCATCGAGAGGCCGACGACCGGCCCGTCGCCGGCGCGCGCCAGCAGCCACGCGGCCACCGACGAGTCGAGGCCGCCGCTCATCGCCACGGCGGTCAGCCCGCCGCTCACGACGCCGCCCCCGCCAGCACGCCGCGCAGCGCCGCCACCTCGCGGCCGAGGGCGGCGAGGAAGCGGTCGACCTCGGCGGCGGTGTTGGTCATCCCGAAGCTGACGCGGATCGACGCCAGCGCCTCCTCTGCGTCCATGCCCATCGCCCGCAGCGTCGTGCTCGGCTCGACGGTGCCGGAGGCGCACGCGGAGCCGGTCGACACCGCGAAGCCGGCGAGGTCGAGGCGGATCATCAGCGCCTCGCCCTCGACGCCGGGGAAGGCGAGGTGGGAGGTGTTGGGCAGGCGCGCCGCGCCGGTCGCGTGCAGGCGCGCGCCGGGCAGCGCCGCGGCGCCGGCCTCGAAGCGGTCGCGCAGCGCCGCCAGGTGACGCCCGCGCGCGGCGAGCTCCGCCGCCGCCAGCCGCGCCGCCTCGCCCAGCCCCACCACCCCCGGCACGTTCTCGGTCGAGGCGCGCCGGCGGCGCTCCTGGCTGCCGCCGACGAGCAGCGGCACCAGCTCGGCGCCGCCGCGCACCCACAGCGCCGCGACGCCCGGCGGGCCGTGGAACTTGTGTCCCCCGAGGGTGACGTAGTCGACCCCCAGCGCGCCGGCGTCGACCGGCACCTTGCCCACCGCCTGCACCGCGTCGCACAGCAGCGGCACGCCGCGGCGGCGGCAGGCGGCCGCCACCTCGGCCACCGGCTGCAGGGTGCCCACCTCGTTGTTGGCGAGCCTCAGGCAGACGAGGCGCGTGCTGGCGTCCACCGCGTCGAGCACGGCGCCGGCGGCGACCACGCCGTCGCCGTCCGGGCGGACGCGCACCACCTCCATGCCCGCCTCCTCGAGCAGCTCGCCGGCGGCGCGCACCGAGGGGTGCTCGAAGGCGGAGAGGACGAGGCGGCCGCGGCAGCCGCACAGCCGGCCGGCGCCGAGCAGCACGGCGTTGTTGGCCTCGGTGCCGGAAGCGGTGAACACCACTTCGGGCGCCGCCGCACCGAGCAGCGCCGCCACCCGCGCCCGCGCCTCCTCCACCGCCTCGCGCGCCGCCTGCCCGAAGCGGTGCAGCGACGACGGGTTGCCGTGCCGCTCGCCGAGCCACGGCAGCATGGCGTCGCGCACCCGCGGGTCGAGCGGCGTGGTGGCGTTGTGGTCGAGGTAGACGGCGGCGTCCGGCATCGGACCTGACAGTTTACACTCCGCTACCGCGGCGCCGGGTCACTTCACGACGGTGCGGAATCCCGCCCCCGTCCGCCGCGTTGCAGTCCACGCAACCGCGGGCGCGCCTCTTGCGTACCCGGGAGATCGATCCCGGTCGCAGCGACGCACCGCGGCACGCCACTCCCGAGGAGCCCATGACGCCGAGCCGTACGCCAGCCGCCTCCGCCGCCTGCCGCCGGCTCGCCGGCGCCACGAGCCTCCTCCTGGCCCTCCTCCTGCTGCTGCTCGCCGCCGCGCCCGCCGCCGCGCTGATCGAGTACAACAAAGCCGACCGCCAGAAGATCGCCGTCCTGCCGGGCCCCTACCAGGAGTGGCTGGAGGTCGTCGAGCTGCTGATCACCCGCGACGAGCTCGACGCCTTCCTGGCCCTCGAGCAGGACTACCAGCGCGACGCCTTCATCAAGAGCTTCTGGCGCGTCCGCGACCGCTACAAGGACACCGCCCGCAACGAGACCCAGGAGCGCATCGAGGAGCGCGTCCTCGAGATCAAGCAGAGCTTCGGCAGCCTGAAGGAGGACCGCGCCCGCGTCCTGCTGCTCAACGGCTTCCCCACCGCCCAGTTCGAGGGCCGCTGCACCGGCGTCCTCAAACCGCTCGAGGTCTGGTACTACAACGGCAGCGACATGGTGTCGTTCCAGTTCTTCGTCATCTTCGTCCGCGAGGGCTCGACCTACCGCATCTGGCGCCCCTTCGACGGCATCCGCGCTCTGCGCGACGAGCTGATGGGCGGCGGCTTCGACGAGTTCGAGAACACCTCCACCTTCCTGCGCCAGGTGACGCAGAGCTGCCGCGACGGCGAGAAGCTGGCCGCCGCCATCGCCTACGTGCTGAGCGAGGGGGTGCTCTCCTACGAGCAGATCCTCGGCCGCATCCAGGAGACGCCGGAGCTCGCCCAGGGCGAGTGGGTGGCGACCTTCAACGCCTACACCACCGACGTGCCGGACGACGCGCCGCGCCTGCCCGCCGAGCTCGCCCTCGACTTCCCCGGCCGGCGCCAGAACCGCACCGCGGTGCAGGGCACGGTGGCGGTGCCGCGCGAGGCCGCCGGCACGGCGCAGCTCGCCGACTTCCAGTCGTACAACTTCATCCTCATCGGCGAGGTGCTGTCCGAGGGCGAGCTGTTCGACAACTTCCGCTACAAGTTCGACCTGCCGGTGGCCGAGGTGGGCGCCGCCGAGACCCTGCCGCTGGTCTTCCAGCGCTTCCTGCGCCCCGGCGACTACACGCTGATGGTGAAGGTCGAGGACCTCAACAGCGGCGCCTTCTTCCGCAGCGAGCAGCCGCTGGCGGTGCCCAGCGTCGAGGCCGGCCTGCCGCCGCCGCCGCAGAACGAGGCGACGCGGCGCCTGCTGGCCGAAGCCAACGCCGCGCTGGCCCGCGGCGAGACGACGCTGCAGCTCATCGAGCCGCAGGGCGAGCTGCAGACCGGCTACGTGCGCTTCGACACGCTGACCACCGGCGACGACATCGCGCGCGTCACCTTCGCGCTCGACGGCGACGAGCTGCTGAGCAAGGCGCGGCCGCCGTGGAGCGTCGACCTCGACCTCGGCGCGGTGCCGCAGCCGCGCACCCTGAGCGCCGTCGCATACGACGCCGGCGGCAAGGAGGTGGCGAGCGACGAGCTGCTGCTCAACGCCGCCGGCCACCGCTTCCGCGTCGACCTCGTGGAGCCGCGCAAGGGGCGCAGCTACGAGCACAGCCTGAGCGCTGAAGCGCGCGTCCAGGTGCCCGAGGGGGGGAGCGTCGACCGCGTCGAGTTCTTCCTCAACGAGACGCGGGTGGCGACGCTGTTCCAGGAGCCCTGGGTGCAGCCGATCGTGCTGCCCGAGACGTCGCCGGTGGCCTACGTGCGCGCCGTCGCCTACCTGCCCGACGGCAACTCCACCGAGGACCTGGTGTTCGTCAACGCGCCCGACTACCTCGAGGAGATCGACGTCCAGTTCGTCGAGCTCTACACCAGCGTCGTCGACCGCCAGGGGCGCCCGATCGAGGGCGACTTCGGCAAGGGCGACTTCCGCGTCCTCGAGGACGGCGTCGAGCAGCAGGTGGTGCGCTTCGAGCGGGTGCGCGACCTGCCGATCCACGCCGGCATCCTGATCGACGTCTCGGCGTCGATGATCGACGACCTCGGGCAGGCGCAGCAGGCGGCGCTGGGCTTCTTCGAGCAGGCGATCGCGCCCAGGGACCGCGCCTCGGTGGTGACCTTCAACGACCACCCCAACTTGGCGGTCAAGTTCACCAACGACGTCACCGAGCTCGCCGGCGGCCTCGCCGGCCTCAAGGCGGAGCGCGGCACGGCGCTCTACGACAGCCTGATCTTCTCGCTCTACTACTTCAACGGCATCAAGGGCCAGCGGGCGCTGCTCGTCCTCTCCGACGGCAAGGACGAGTCGAGCCGCTTCACCTTCGAGCAGGCGCTCGAGTACGCCCGCCGCGCCGGCGTCACCCTCTACAGCGTGGCGCTGCGCGACGACGCGGCGCACAAGAAGCTGAGCAAGCTGACCGAGGCGACCGGCGGCCGCTCCTACCTGCTGCAGGACCCCGCCGAGCTGCCGGCGATCTACGACACCATCCAGCGCGAGCTGCGCTCGAAGTACCTGATCGCCTACCAGTCGAACAACGCCACCGACGCCAAGGGCTTCCGCACCGTCGAGGTGAAGCTGGCGCGGCCGGGGGTCGAGGTGCAGACGATGAAGGGGTACTATCCGTAGCGCCCATGACGAGCCACCCTGCGCGCCACTCCCTCCATCCCCTCCAGCCGACCAGCCCTGAGGAGCCCGCGCAGCGGGCGTCTCGAAGAGCGCGGTCCGCGTCGTCGCACGTCGGTGCGGCGTGCCTCGCCGTCCTCCTCCTCGCCGCCTGCGGCGGCGCCGAGCGTCCACCCGCCGAGGCGGAGGGCGGCGCCGCCGGCACCGCCGCGGTCGAGGACCTCGACGCCTACCGCGCCGAGATCGCCGGCTGGCAGGAGGGGCGCGAGGAAGGCCTGCGCCGGCCCGGCGGCTGGCTGACCCTGGTCGGCCTGCACTGGCTGGAGGAGGGGGTCAACGACCTCGGTGCCGACCCGATGAGCGACGTGGTGCTGCCGGCCCAGGCGCCGACGCGCTTCGGCCACGTCACCCTCGCCGAGGACGGCAGGATGGTGCTCACCCTCGAGCCGGGCGTCGACGCCACGGTCGGCGGCGAGCCCATCACCAGCGTCGTGCTGGTGCCCGACGTCGAGGGCGAGCCGACCACCGTCGAGCTCGGCTCGCTGCGCATCTACGCCATCCGCCGCGGCGCCTGGAGCGGTTTGCGGGTGCGCGACCTCGAGAGCCCGGCGCTCGCCGCCTTCGAGGGCATCGACACCTTCCCGGTCGACCCGAAGTGGCGCGTCGAGGCGCGCCTCGAGCCCTACGACTCGCCGCGCATGGTCGACGTCCCGGACGTCACCGGCAACGCCCAGCCGATGGCCTCCCCCGGCGTCCTGCGCTTCACCCTAGACGGCCGCGAGCTGTCGCTGCAGGTCTTCGACGAGGGAGGGGAGGAGCTCTTCCTGATCTTCTCGGACGCCACCTCCGGCAAGGAGACCTACGGCGCCGGCCGCTACCTCTACGCGCCGAAGCCGGACGCCGGCGGCACGCTGGTCGTCGACTTCAACCGGGCCCAGAACCCGCCCTGCGCCTTCACCCCCTACGCCACCTGTCCGCTCCCCCCGCCGCAGAACAAGCTCGCCGTCGCCGTCACCGCCGGCGAAAAGAAGTTCGGCTCCGGGCACCACTGACGCGATGATCCAGCGGCTCTTCGAGACCCATCTCAACGTCCGCGACCTCGAACGGTCGATCGCCTTCTACCGCGACGTCCTCGGCCTCGAGCTCGGCCGCCACGAGCCCACCCGCCGCGCCGCCTTCTTCTGGGTCGGCGGCCACAACGTCGCCATGCTCGGCCTGTGGGAAAAAGCCGGCGAAGTCGCCAGCCAGCACTTCGCCTTCGAGATCGCCCCCGCCGACTTCCCCGCCGCCCTCGACCTCCTGCGCCAACACCAGGTCCGCTTCTACAACTTCCTCCGCGACGAC
>CAZLBJ010000039.1:0-7225 GCA_964557755.1 uncultured Thermoanaerobaculia bacterium | reverse complement strand
AGCGGGAGACCTCGGCGGCGAGCTGGCGGACCGACGGGTAGCGGTCCTCAGGAGCCGGCGCCAGCGCCTTGCGGCAGACCTCGAGGAGGGGCCGCGGCGCCGGGCGGCCGTCCAGGAACCCCCGGAGGATGGCCCCCAGCGCGTAGACGTCGGTCCGCTCGTCCACGCGGCCGACCTCCCCGCGCGCCTGCTCCGGAGCCATGAAGCCGGGGGTGCCGAGGACGGTGCCGTGAGCGGTGCCCACCCGGACCGCAGGCGCAGCCCCGCCCCCGGCCTCCGAAGGCCGGGCCGCCGGCGGCACCGCCGCGACGCCGACCTTGGCCACCCCCCAGTCCATCACCAGCACCTCGCCGAAGGGGCCGACCATGACGTTGTCGGGCTTGAGGTCGCGGTGGACGACGCCGCGGTCGTGGGCGAAGGCCACCGCCTCGCAGACGCGCAGGAACAGGCGCAGGCGCTCGGCCTCGTCGCCGGCGCCGGCCGGCGCGCCGGACACCGCCTGCCCGAGGCTCCGGCCGTCGACCCGCTTCATGACGTAGAAGACGCGGCCGTCGGGCAATAGGCCGAGGTCGTGCACCGGCACGATGCCCGGGTGCTCGAGGCGGGCGAGGATGCGCGCCTCGCGGCGCAGCCGCGCCTCGGCGTCGGCGTCGCCGGCGGCGGCCGGCGGCAGCACTTTGAGCGCCACCTCGCGGTCGAGCTCGCGGTCGCGGGCGCGGTAGACGGCGGCCATGCCGCCGCGGCCGAGCAGCTCGCCGAGCTCGTAGCGGGTGCCCGCTAGGTCGGGCGCCTCGACGGCGGCGCGCAGGCGGCCGACGGCACGGTCGGAGAGCCAGCTCACGGCGGCCCCGTGCGCGCGGTCTCCACCCCGAGCAGCGCGCGCGCCTCCTCGCGGTACTCGCGCTCGCTGCCGGTGACCTCGCGCAGCAGGGCGAGCACCTCGGCGCGCAGGGCGCGGCGGGCGGCGGCCAGCTCGTTGGTGACGCGGGTCACCGGGACGCCGTGCACGGCGGCCAGCTCGCCGTAGGTAGGCCGCCCGGCGCCGTCGTCGCCCTCGCCGTCGTCGCCCTCGTCGAGGTCGTAGCTGGCGAAGAGGCGGAAGCGCAGCGCCTTGCCGTCGGCCTCCAGGCGCCGGCGCAGGCGCGCGACGGCGAGCTGGAAGAGGTGGCGCACCCACTCGCGGTGGAACAGGGCGTCCGGGTCGAGCGGGTCGGCCGGCTCGGCGAAGGCGAGCTCGCCCTCGGCGCCAACGAAGTCGAGCGACAGCGGCGGCACGCCGCCGCCGCGCTTGTCGCGCCCGGCGGCCTTGCGGCGGTTGGCGGCGAAGCCGTCGAGGCAGGTGCGCAGGAAGGTGCGGAAGCGCGCCTGCTGCGGGTCGTAGCGCGCGAACCAGCCCTTCTCCAGGGCGCGGGCGAAGAAGTCCTGGGTGGCGTCCTCGGCCGCCGCCGGGTCGAGCCGCCACTTGAGGCGCAGCAGCTTGTAGGCCGGCTTCCAGTAGGCCTCGACCAGGGCGCCGAAGGCCTGGCGGCGCACCTCTTCCTCGGCGCTGCCCACGGCCAGCACTACGGAGCGGCGGGTGGCGGGAAAGGCGCCGCCCGGCCGCGGGGAGGGGGAGGTCGTCGCATCCATGGATCGCTGGGCACGAAACTATCCCACCGCGGCGTAGGGAGGAAGCCGTGCGATAGCCTCGGCTCCTGCGCGGGGCGGCGAAACCGCCGGCAGGCCGCCGCCCGTACACGACCTGGAGGTGAACCCATGACGCGTCCGACCCCGTACCCGAGCCGCTTCCTGTCCCTCTCCCGCGGACCGCTTTCTCTGCTGCTCCTGGCCGTGCTGCTGGTCGCCGGCTGCGGCGCCGGACCCGCCGGCGCGGTGGCCGACGAGGAGCCCGCCGGCGACGGCGGCGGCGGCGCGGACGCCGCGGCCGACGAGGGCGGCGGCGGCCGCCCGGCGATCACCGAGGTGCCCGAGGGCATGGCGGTGGCGACCTTCGCCGGCGGCTGCTTCTGGTGCATGGAGCCGCCCTTCGACGACACCGCGGGCGTACAGTCGACGACCTCCGGCTACATCGGCGGCCCCGAGGTGCGGCCGACCTACGACCAGGTCTCCTCCGGCCAGACCGGCCACGCCGAGGCGGTGCGCATCGTCTACGACCCGGCGAAGGTGAGCTACGAGCGGCTGCTGGAGATCTTCTGGCACAACATCGATCCGACGGTCGAGGACCGCCAGTTCTGCGACTGGGGCCGCCAGTACCGCACCGCCATCTACGCCCACGACGCCGAGCAGCGCCGCCTGGCCGAGGCCTCGAAGCGCCGCATCGAGGAGTCCGGCGTCCTGCCCGGCCCGGTGGTCACCGAGATCGTCGACGCAAGCCCCTTCTACCCCGCCGAGGAGTACCACCAGGACTTCTACGTCAAGAGCCCGGTGCGCTACAAGAGCTACCGCCACGGCTGCCGCCGGGACGCCCGGCTCGAGGAGCTGTGGGGGGAGCAGGCAGGGCACTGAGCGGCGCTCAGGGCAGCCGCAAGTCGAGCCAGACGAGGTGGTGGTCGGAGGCTAGTTCGGCGAGGGCGGCGGCGGCCGGGTCGGTGGTCACCGACGGCCACCAGACGCCGCCGGCCACCGGTACGGCGCCGCCGCCGGGGATCAGGTGGTCGATGCGCATGCCGACGTCGAAGACGACCGTGGAGCGCTCGGGGTGGGCGCCGCCGGCGCGCTCGTGCTCGGCCGCGCCGGCGCTGACCAGCAGCTCGCCGGCGTCCACCAGCCGCGGGTGGGCGAGGAGCTGCTCGGCGGACTGCACGCCGTCGTAGACCGCCTGCTCGCGGTTCTGCGGGTCGGCGTTGAGGTCGCCGGCGAGGACGAACGGCTCCCCCGCCGCGTAGCCGCCGCGCCGGCCGGCGTCGTCGACCAGCGCGCCGGAGCCCTCGAGGTAGAGGACCCAGAAGCGGTTCTCGTCGAAGTTGCGGCGGCCGTTGCGGTCCTCCGGCCCGTCGAAGACCGGCGGCGTCGGGTGGCTGATCCACAGGTGCAGGCGGTCGCCGCCCACCGCCTCCGGCAGCACCACCGGCAGGTCCCAGTGGCTCTTCGACGACAGCGGCAGCACGGTCAGCGCCTCCTGCGAGTAGTAGCCCGGCGGGATGTGGTGGCCCGGCAGGTCGCGCCAGAGGAAGCGTTGGAAGGTGCGAGCCGCCGCGGTGTCGAACGGCAGCCGCGACAGCACCGCCATGCCGTACTGCCCCGGATAGGTGCCCCAGCCCAGGCTGTCGTCGCCGTGGGCGCGGCTGCCGCGGTGAGCGTCGGTGGCCACCACGCCGTCGGCATTGAGGTCGAATCCGGAGAGGACCCCCGTGTTGACCGGCGCCGCGTAGGCGTACGCGTAGTGGAGCGGCGCCGTGCCGGTGGCGAGGTAGGCGCGGGCGAAGGCGGTGGCCGCAGCGGTGGGCTCGGCGACGCCGGGGAAGTCGATCTCCTGCAGCACCAGGACGTCCGGCCGCACGCGCTGGACGATCTCCGCCGCCGCCCGCAGCTGCGGGTCCTGCCCGACGCCGGCGACGTCGACGGCGGCGATCTTCGCGGCATCGAGCTCGCGGACGTTGAACAGCGCCACCCGCACCACGGCCGGGTCGCGCGGCGCCTCCGCCGTGAGCCGCGGCTCCAGCGCCCCGGTCGAGCGCGCCGTCAGGCGGTGCGGCGGCGCGGCGCAGGCGGCGAGGACGACGGCGAGGGCGCCGAGCAGCACGGCTGCGGCGGCGTGCGAGGCGGTCACGCCCACGTCTTCTCCAGCGTGTCGGCGGGCGTCCCGGCGGGCGTCGCCAGCGGCAGCCGCACCTCGAACTCGCTGCCGCGGCCGACGCCCTCGCTGTGGGCGCGCACGCGGCCGCCGTGCATCTCCACCAGGCGGCTGACCAGCGTCAGGCCGATGCCCAGGCCGCCGCCGCGGCGGTCGAGGGTGCGCTCGCCCTGGGCGAAGAGGTCGAAGACGCGCGGCACCAGGTCCGGCGGCATGCCCATGCCGTCGTCGGTCACGGTCAACGACGCCTCGCCGCGCTCGACCCTCAGCCGCACCACGATGTGGCCGCCGTCCTGCGAGTATTTGATGGCGTTGTTGACCAGGTTGCCCAGCACCTGCTCCATGCGGGTGGCGTCGGCGAACAGCGGCACGGGCACCTGCGGCAGCTCCCACTCGAGGTCGAGCCCGGCCGTCTCGGCGCGCGGCTCGGCGGCCTCGACGGTGCGCTCGACGACGTCGCAGAGGTCGATCTGCTCCTTCTTGAGCTGCACCTTGCCGCGGGTGATGCGCGAGACGTCGAGCAGGTCGTCGACCAGGCGGGTCAGGTGCTGCATCTGGCGGTGGATGACGCCGGTGGCGCGCTCCACCCGGCGGTCGCCGGAGTGGATCTCCTCGAGCAGGTGCGAGGCGCTGCCGATCGCCCCCAGCGGGTTGCGCAGCTCGTGCGCCAGCATGGCCAGGAACTCGTCCTTGCGGCGGTCGGCCTCGGCCAGGGCGTCGGCGCGGCGGCGCAGCTCGCGGGCGAGGTCGTCGGCCTCCTCGGAGCGCTCCTCGAGACGGTCGCGCATGTGGCGGAAGTTGAACGACAGGCGGTCGAGCTCGGTGATGCCCGTGATCTCCAGCGGCGCCGCCGGCGCCCCCGCCGCCAGGCGGTCGGCGGCCTCGGCGAGGCGGCGCAGCGGCCGTGCCAGGGCGCGCGCGGCGCCGATGCCCATCGCCACCGCCACGATCACCGCGAACAGCAGCAGCGCGAAGGCGCGCAGGCGGTGCTCGTCGACCACCACCGTGCGCTGGCCGGCCTCCAGCAGGCCGAGGGTGAGCACCACCGGCAGCGAGGTGGCGGCGGCGAGCACCAGCGCCAGCCGCGTCGCCAGCGAGCCGGGGTCGAAGTTGCGCAGCCGGAAGCGCAGCGTCGGCAGCAGCGCCACCAACATGCCGCCGACGCCGTAGAAGGCGAGGCCGGTCCACGAGCGGGTCGGCAGCGCGGCCATGACGGCGGTGGCCAGCAGCCCGACGCCGGCGGCGACGTGGGCGGCGCGGGTGACGCCGCGCGGCACCCCGGGCCACCACTGCACCAGCGCCAGTGGCACGCCGGTGACGATCAGGAAGAGGCCGAGCACCCGCATCTCGTCCCACGGGCGGGCGTAGAGAGTGGGATTGAGGCGGTCGTAGAAGAACACCATCCACAGCCCCAGCGCCACCTGCGCGACGCCCATGGTGAGGGCGAAGAGGTCGCCGCGGCGGCGGCCGATGGAAGAGGCGCGCGGCGGCATCAGGGCCGACACCACGATGCTCAGGCTGAGCACGCTGTAGACGATGGTGCCGCTCCACGCGTGCATCGAGGCGAAGCCGCCGGCGAGCAGGGCGAAGATCGCCGCCACCATGACGTGGGCGGCGGCGTGGAAGGCCGGCCGCGGCCGGGTGGCGGCGGCGGCCAGCATCACCCAGCCGCCGACCAGGAAGGCGATGCCCCACAGCGCGACGCGCGGCGTCAGGGCGGCGTAGGCGGCGCCCACGAACTCGCCCGGGGCGACCACCATGAAGGCGCCGAGGAAGGCGCAAAAGGTGCCGGCCCACCAGCGCAGGGAGCTGGGCGAGAGGGGTCCGTCGAGATTGGTGATGCTCGGCTCGGCGGCGGCGAGGGGCCGGGAGGCGACGTCCATCGTCTCAAGGATAGCCGACCGCCGCGTTGGGCGGCTATCGGGCGCCGTTTGACAGCTCTCGCGGTTCTCCATAGCCTGCTGCGGACCCTTTCGCCGCCCGTCGTGCAAACCCTGCGCCGTGCCACTTTGGAGGAAGCGATGCTCCGTGCGCCCCGATCCCGCTCCGCCGCCGTTCCGGTCCTCGTCGTCCTCGGCCTCGCCGTGCTCGCCCTCGCCGTGCTCGTCGCGCCGGGGGCGGCGGCCCAGCAGCCGCCGCAGCCGCTCGAGGAGGAGCCACCGCCGATCGAAGAGCAGCCGCCGGTCGAGGAAGAGCCGATCGAGGAGCCGATCGAGGAGGCCGAGGAGGAGGAGCTCGCCGAGGAGGCCGCGGAGCCGGAGGACGAGGCCGCGGAGGGCGAGGAGGAGGACGACGAGGAGGCATGGGACGTCGAGGCGCCGCCGGGGCCCTGGCGCGAGGTGCCGATCGACGTCACCGAGGGCACCTGGATGAGCCTCGACGTCTCGCCGGACGGCCGCGAGATCGTCTTCGACCTGCTGGGCGACCTCTACACGCTGCCGATCGCGGGCGGCGAGGCGGTGTCGCTGACCTCCGGCTTCGCCTGGGACATGCAGCCGCGCTACAGCCCCGACGGCCGCTTCGTCGCCTTCACCAGCGACCGCGCCGGCGGCGACAACGCGTGGGTGCTGGAGCGCCGCGGCGGCGGCGAGCCGACGCAGGTGACCGACGAGGACTTCCGCCTGGTCAACAGCCCCGCCTGGACGCCGGACGGCGAGTTCATCGCCGTGCGCAAGCACTTCACCTCGCGCCGCTCGCTGGGCGCCGGCGAGATCTGGCTCTACCACCGCTCCGGCGCCGCCGGCCTGCAGATGACCGAGCGCCCGAACGACCAGAAGGACGCCGGCGAGCCCGCCTTCTCGCCCGACGGCCGGTACCTCTACTTCTCGCAGGACACGACGCCCGGCGACGTCTTCGAGTACAACAAGGACCCCAACCCCGGCATCTACACCATCCGCCGCCTCGACCGCGAGGACGGCGAGATCGTCGACTGGATCGGCGGCCCCGGCGGCGCGGTGCGGCCGACGCCGTCGCCGGACGGCCGCCGCGTCGCCTTCGTGCGCCGGGTGCGCGGGGAGTCGACGCTGTGGCTGAAGGACGTCGCCTCCGGCGCCGAGTGGCAGGTGGCCAAGGGCCTCGACCGCGACATGCAGGAGACGTGGGCGATCCACGGCGTCTACCCGACGATGGCATGGACCCCGGACTCGGCGTCGCTCGTCTTCTGGGCCGGCGGCGGCATCCATCGGCTCGACGTCGCGAGCGGCGAGGTGTCCGAGATCCCCTTCCACGTGCGTACGACGCGCAAGCTCACCGACGCCCTGCGCTTCCCGGTCGAGGTCCACCCGGAGGCCTTCCGCGCCCGCATGCTGCGCTGGGTCGAGGTGTCGCAGGACGGCCGTCGCGCCGTCTTCGGGGCGCTCGGCCGGGTGTGGATCCAGGATTTGCCGGACGGCGCGCCGCGGCGGCTGACCCGCCAGGAGGAGCACCTCGAGT
>CAZLBJ010000038.1:0-5775 GCA_964557755.1 uncultured Thermoanaerobaculia bacterium | reverse complement strand
GGTCGCCGCCGACTTCGCGGCCAGCGCCTTGCGCGCCGACACCGGGAAGACGGCGGGCACCGTGCCCAGCAGGTCGGTGGCGTTGTCGGTGACGTAGGTCTCGATGCGCAGCACGTCCTCGTCGCGCAGCACGGTGTCGATCTTGTTGAGCACGAAGACGACCTTCTTGCCCCACTCGCGGATCTGCTCGAGGAAGGCGCGCTCGCTCTCGGTGAACGGGCGGTCGGCCGAGGTGACGAAGAGGACGAGGTCGGAGTTGGGCACGAAGCGGCGGGTGATCGCCTCGTGCTCGCGCTGGATGGCGTTGGTGCCGGGTGTGTCGACGACGTTGATCTCGCGCAGCAGCTCGAGCGGCTCCTCGACCACCTCGACGCCGCCGCGGCTCTCGCGCTTCGCTGTCTCGCCGTACTTGAGGAGGTGGATCGACTGCGTCGTCGGGGTGACGCCCTCCGCCAGCAGCTCGCGGCCCACCAGGGCGTTGATGAAGGCGCTCTTGCCGGCGTTGAACTCGCCGGCGACGACGAGGAGGAAGAGCTCGTCGAGGCGGGAGACGGCCTCGGCGAGGGTGCGCTGGTCGTCCTCGGCGGCGTCGAAGCGGGCGAGGGCGAGCTGCAGCTCGTTGAGCACCCTACGTTCCGTCGCCAGCAGCTCCTCCTGCTCCTGATCGAGGATGCGCCGCACCATGTCGGCGAGGACGATAGCACGCGGCCCGGACAGTGCCGGCGGGCGCCGTCTGCTATAAATCCACCTTCGGAAGGAACCACGGACAGGGGCCGCGGGCCCGGAGGAGGCGACCGACCATGGCGCAGCGCACCATCCCCACCATCGACCTGTCGGACTACACCGCCGGCTCGCCGGGCGACAAGGACCGCCTGGTCGCCACCCTCGGCGACGGGCTGCGCGAGTTCGGCTTCCTCAACGTCGAGGGGCACCGCATCGACCCGACGCTGATCCGCTCGGCGTACGGCCTGTGGCGGCGGTTCTTCGAGCTCGAGGCGGCGAAGAAGGGCCGCTACTCCGGCGTCGAGGGCGGCGCCCGCGGCTTCACGCCCTTCGGCATCGAGCACGCCAAGGGGCGTACGACGGCGGACCTCAAGGAGTTCTGGCACGTCGGCCAGGAGGACCCGCCGGAGGGCGTGGACGCCACCCTCTACCCGCCGAACGTGTGGCCGGAGGACGAGGTGCCGGGCATCACCGAGCCGACCGTCCGCCTCTACGAGTCGCTCGAGTCGGTGGCCGAGACGCTGCTGGTGGCGCTGGCCGAGTACTTCGACCTGCCGCGCCCGACCTTCGCCGGCATGATGGCGCACGGCCAGTCGATCTTGCGCATCATCCACTACCCGGCGGTGCAGGGGGAGGCCGAGCCGGGCGCCGTGCGCGCCGCCGAGCACGAGGACATCAACCTCATCACCCTGCTCTGCGAGGCCACCGAGCCGGGGCTCGAGATCCTCACCCGCGAGGGCGAGTGGCTGCCGGTGGTGGCGGCCGAGGGGCAGATCGTGGTCGACGCCGGCGACATGCTGTCGCGCTGCACCAACGAGGTGGTGCCGGCGACCACGCACCGCGTGATCAACCCCGCCGACGCCGAGAACCGCGACCGCTACTCGATGCCGTTCTTCGTCCACCCGCGGCCGGAGGTGGACCTGACGATCATGGACCGCTTCGTCTCCGCCGACCGCCCGCCGAAGTACCCGCCGATCACCGCCGGCCAGTTCCTTCACCAGCGGCTGGCGGAGATCGGGCTGAAGAAGTAGGCGCCTGAACCCGCGGCCCGCGCCGGTGTCCATACCCGGTGTGGGCGAGACGGCGGGGGAGGACGGCGCGCCGGAGGCGGCGCGGGCGGAGCGCGAGCTGCGCGTCTACCGGGCGGCGCGATCGCACCGCGCCCTGCAGCTCGTCCGCCGCTGGACGGTGGAGGAGGGGTTCGGCGAGCGGCGGTTCCTGCAGGTCGCCTTCCCGCTGGCGGTCACCCTGCCGCTGGACGCTCCCCGCGCCGGGCTGTGGCCGGCGGGCGCCGCGTGGGTGCCGGTGCCGCCGGCCTCCGCCGTGCTGGCGGTGCTGGGCGCCGCCTGGGTCCTCAACGCCGGCCTCGGCGTGCGCCTGCTGCGGCGCGGCCGCGGCCCGGCGTCCTCGCCGCTCGGCACCCTCCTCCGCGGCCTGGCGAGCGGCGTCCCCCTGCTCGGCTTCCTCTGGCTGCCGGTCGTCGGCCGCCTGCTCGCGGGCCGCGCCGGCTCCGTCCCCCGCCGGCGCTCCGGCCGCGCCGCGTGGCTGGAGCTCCTGCTGCGGCGCCACGTCGACGACGCCCTGTGGCCGCTGCTCTGGCTGTTCGTGGGCAACCTCGCCGTCTTGCTGGCGATCGCCCTGTGGACGGCGGCGCCGCAGGCGGCCGTGCCGCGGCCGGCGGTCGTCGCCGCGTCGCTGCTCTGCCATCTCATGGCCGGCGCCGCCGCCTGCGGCTGGGCCCGCGGCCTGCGTGCCGGGGGGCTCCTCGCCGCCGTTTCCTGGCTCGCCGTCGCGCTCGTCGTCCTGCCGTCCCCGGCGTCCCTGGGCGGCCTGCTCTGGCTGATGCTCGTCGAGCAGCGGCGCGGCGGCGAGAGCACGCTGGTGTGGAAGGCGACGGCGCGGGGTACCGTGCTGGCCCGCATGCCGGCCTGGAGCGAGCCGTTGCGCCGCCTCGACGGGCACTGGCGCGAGAGCCCCTGGTGGCGGCGGCCGTTCGAGCCCGCGGGCGAGGCCGCCGCCGTGGTCGAGGAGCGGCCGTTGCGGCGGGCCTACCTGCTCTCCTTCTGCCGGCTGAAGATGCTGATCGCGTTCTTCGAGGGGTACGGGCTGGGGCTCGCCGCCGCCGCCACCGGGGCCGCGGCGGCGGCGACGGGGCTCCAGGCGGTGCTGCTTGCGCTCCTGGTGGCGGGCGGCTGCGGGTACCTGTGGCAGGCCCTGCTCCGCCTCGCCGCGGTGGCGCGCCTGCGGCCTTTCCCGCCGCCGCGGCCGCAGGCGTGGTTCCTCCTCCTCGCGGCCGTCTGCGTGCTGTCGGGGTTCGCGCTCGGCCGGCACCTGCCGGGCTGGCCGGCGGCCGACGGGGCGCGGCTCCTGCTGGCGTCGACCACCCTCGCCGCGGTGCTCGCCGGCCTGCGCCTGGTCACCGAGACCGCCACCGAGCCGTCCCGCGAGCAGGACAGGCTGGCGGGGCGGCACCCGGGCTTGCTGTGGGCCGCGTTCTTCCTGCTCGCTCCGACCCTGGTGGCGGTGGCGCTGGCGACGGACGGACGAGGCCGGTGCCTGCTCGCCGCCTTCGCGGTCGCCGCCCCCCTCGCCGGCGCCGCGCTCGGCGCCGCCTTCCTGGGCCGCCTGCTGGACCCGCTTTCGGTGCCGGCGCTGGTGCGCGGCGACCTGCGGCGGAGCGAGCGCCTGCTGGCCTGGTCGGTGGCGCTGTCGGCGGTCCTGCCGCTCGGTGCACTGGCGGCGCCCCTGTGGCTCCTCGCCGGCGGCCGGCTGGCCCGGGCGGCGGACGAAGGGGGGGCGCGGTGGAGCTGACCGCCGCGGGCTACCTGGCGCGGCACGGGGCCGAGCGCCTCGCCGCCCTCGCGCAGCGGCGGCCGGACCTTTTCGATCGCCTGCTGCGGCGCATCGAGGAGCACGGCTTCCTGGCCGAGCAGGCCGAGCGGCAGGGCAGCTTCGAGCCGTGCTCCCGCGACCTCGAGCTGCACCTGCTGCCGCGGCTGGTCGAGCGGCGCGACTGGCCCCGCGTCCTGCGCTTCGCGCTCGTCGCCCTCAACCTCCGCGAGCTGGCGGAGGCGCTGCGCTCGCCGCGGCTGCTGCGGGTGCTGGCCGTCGAGCGGCCGGCGCTCGCCGCCAACCTCGCCGGCGGGGCGGGCGATGCGCTGGACCGCGCGGTGTCGCGCGCCGTGGTCGCCGCCGCGCTGCGCGAGCGGGGGCGCGACGACCGGGCCTTCTTCGCCCTCCTCCTGGACGCCCTGAAGGAGGACCTCGACACGGCGGCGGGAGCCGTCGGCGAGGCTTCGGCCGAGCGCTGGAGCGCGGCGCTGTGCGCGGTGGCGCGCGCCGTCGGTCCCGCGGTGCGCGGCCGCTGGGACGGCTGGCTGCGCGTCCTGGAGGCGGGGCCGCTGCTCGCCGGCCGCGTGCGCCTCGAGCTGGCCGCCGCCTGGCTCGACGAGGGGCGCGACGAGGAGTGCTGGCGGCTCCTCGGCGAGGTCGGCGACGACGGCTTGCGGGACGGCTTCGTCGCCGCCCGCGCCGCGCGGCTCGTCGCCGGCGGGCTGGAGCTCGCGCTCGAACGGCTCGCACGGCTGCGGCCGGCGCCGGGCGATCTCCCATGGCACGGCGCGGTGGCGCTGCTGGCCGCCGCCGTGGAGCACGGCGTCGACGCCGCCGCCGCGCCGGCGGCGTGGCGCCGCCTCGTCGCCGCGCGCGGACCGGTGCCCTGGACCTCCGCCCTCGCCACCTCGGGAGCGCCGCTGTGGCGCCACCTGCCGCCGCGGGAGGTGGAGGCGCTGGCGGCGGGGATCGCCGGCGCGGAGGTCCGCGCCGCGCTCCGCGTCGGCCTCGCCGCCGGCGGCGGCGAGGCTCTGGCCGCCGCCGAGGCCGCCGTCGACGGGCTGGCGGACGACGGCGCCTGGATCCACTGGAGCCTGCGGCTGGTCGCGGCGTCGGGCGGCGCGGCGGCGGTGGGCGGCACGGCGGGGGCGGCCGGCCGTCGCCGGCTGCGCCGCGTCGCCGACCTGCTCGCCGCCCGCGGCTTCGACGTCCCCGCCGAGCGGTCCGCGCTCTTCCTCGACCTGGTGGCGGAGCGCTTCCCCGGCGAGCTCGCGCCATGGGTGGAGGACGTGCTGTGGGGACCCGCCGCCGACGCCGCGACGTTGGGCGTGCTGGTGGAGCGCGCCCGCCACCCGGCGCTGCTTGCCGAGCTGCTGCGTCGCGCCGAGCGCCACGCCGCCGCCGTCGCCGGCGGCGAGGCGGAGGCCTTCGAGCTGCGCCGCCGCGTCCTCTCCGCCGCCGCCGCCCGCCTGTGCCGCCTGCGCGGCGACCTGGCGGCCCTCGAGGAGGCGGCCGTCCGCCTGCTTCCCGAGGAGGAGGACGAGGTCCGCACCGCCGTCGCCGGCGAGCGCGCCGGCGACGGGCTGGCGGAGCTGGCGGCGCGGGCCTGCGACGGCATCGCCTCGCCTGCGCTGCGCCGCCGCACGCGGCTCGGCCTCCTGCCCGGCGGGGTGCCGGCCGCGGCGCTGGCGCCGGCCGGCCTCTACGCGCTGGTGGCGGACGACGGCTGGATGGACGATGAGCTGGCGAGCCTCGCCGTCCTGCTCGCGGTGCCGGTGCCCGCCGTCCGGGCGGCGCGTCGCCACCTCGCCGCGGTGCGCGACCACGGCCGCCGCGTCCGCGCCCTGGTCGACCTCGGCCACCACGCGTTGCGCTTCGCGGCGGCTTTCCAGCGGCCGCACCAGCGCGACCCCCGCGGCGCCGTGCTGCCGCTGCGCGCATCCCTCGGCGTCGTCGAGTCGGAGCCGTGGCTGGTGTCGCTGCTCCCCGAGCTGGCGACGCTGGGGGCGAGGGCGGAGCCGAAGGACGCCCTCGCCGAGCTGCGGCAGGGCGTCGAGAGGGTACTGGCGCGCGCGGCGGTGCCCTGGGAGCGGCGCCAGGAGGCGCTCGACCGGCTGCTCTGGGAGAGCGGCGGCCTGCTCCGCGCCGGCGGCGGCCGCGCGGCGCGGCGGCGGCAGGCGGCGTGGGCCCGCTGGCTCCTCGACCTGCCGCGCCACCTGC
>CAZLBJ010000037.1:0-3120 GCA_964557755.1 uncultured Thermoanaerobaculia bacterium | reverse complement strand
GCCCGCAAGCGCTACGGCGAGGTCACCGCCCTCGACGGTCTCGACCTGGCGGTGCGCCCGGGCGAGGTGCTGGCGCTGCTCGGCCCCAACGGCGCCGGCAAGACCACCGCCGTCAGCCTGCTGCTCGGCCTGCTGCAGCCGGACGCGGGGCACGCCCGCCTGTTCGGCCACGACCCGCGGTCGACGGCGGCGCGCGTGCGCAGCGGCGCCATGCTGCAGGTCTCCGGCGTGCCCGACACGCTGAAGGTGCGTGAGCACGTGGCGCTGTTCTCGAGCTACTACCCGGCGCCGTTGCCGATCGCCGAGACGCTCGCCGCCGCCGGCCTCGAGGGGCTGGCCGAGCGCCCGTACGGCAAGCTCTCCGGCGGCCAGAAGCAGCGTCTGCTGTTCGCCCTCGCCCTCTGCGGCGACCCCGACCTGCTGTTCCTCGACGAGCCGACGGTGGGGCTCGACGTCGCCTCCCGCCGCGGCCTGTGGGAGCGCATCCGCGAGCTGGTGCGGCGCGGGCGCACGGTGCTGTTGACCACCCACTACCTCGATGAGGCCGAGGCGCTGGCCGACCGCATCGTGGTCCTCGACCGCGGCCGCGCCATCGCCGAGGGGACGCCGGCGGAGATCGAAGCGCGCGCCGGCGCCCGCCGCGTGCGCTGCCGCACCGCGGTGCCGGTCGAGCAGGTCGCGGCGCTGCCCGGCGTGGTGCGCGCCGAGCGCGACGGCGCCGACCGCGAGGTGCTCGCCGCCGCCGCCGAGCCGGTGGTGCGCGAGCTCTTGGCCCGCGACCCCGGCCTCTCGCACCTCGAGGTGCGCGGCGCCGGTCTCGAGGAGGCGTTCCTGGCGCTGACCGGCGACGCCGCCGCCGAGCCGTCCACCGAGCCGTCCACCGCTGCCGCTTCCGAGGAGGCCGCCTGATGAGCACCGCCGGCACCACCACCCCGCTCGCGCCCGCGCCGCGCCGCAGCCTGTGGCGCATCTACGGCCTGGAGGCCCGCTACGAGCTGCTCAAGAGCCTCCGCATCCCGATGTTCTCCGCCATGTCGGTGGCCTTCCCGTGGATCTTCTACTCCCTCTTCGGCCTCGCCTTGAACGGCGGCCGCGACGCCTCGGCGGTGAGCACCTACCTGCTCGCCACCTACGGCGCGTTCGGCGTCATCGGCGTGTCGCTGTTCGGCTTCGGCGTCGGCGTCGCCACCGAGCGCGGCCAGGGCTGGATGCTGCTCAAGCGCGCCTCGCCGATGCCGGCCGGCGCCTGGCTGCTCGCCAAGGTGTGCACGGCGGCGGCCTTCTCGGCGGTCATCCTGCTCGGCCTGTTCGCCCTCGGCGGCGCCTTCGGCGGCGTCGTGCTGACCACCGGCCAGTGGGTCGGGCTGGCGGCGACGCTGGTCGCCGGCGCGCTGCCGTTCTGCGCCCTCGGGCTCGCCCTCGGCTACCTGTGCGGCCCGAACTCGTCGCCCGCGGTGGTCAACCTGGTCTACCTGCCGATGGCCTTCGCCTCCGGCCTGTGGATCCCGATCCACATGCTGCCGGGCTGGCTGCAGGCGGTGGCGCCGTGGCTGCCGCCGTACCACCTGGCGCAGCTCGCACTCGGCGTCGTCGGCGTCGCGCCGCGCACGCCGCACTGGGTGTCGGTGGCGGCGCTGGCGGCGGCCACCGCCATCGGGCTGGCGGTGGCGCGCATCGCCTACCGCCGCGACGAAGGCCGCACCTACGGTTAGCGAAAGTGAGGAACGAACCATGAGCCACCCCACGACCCCGACCTCCCGCGCCCGCCGCCTGCTGCCGTGGGCGGCCGGCGCCGCCGGCGCCGTCCTCCTCGCCGCCTTCTTCGCCGCCTTGCCGACGCCGCCGGCGGACGGCGAGGGCGAGCCGGCCGCGGCGGCCGAGACGCCCGCGACGCCCTCCGGCACCTTCGCCGTCACCGGCGTCCGCGTCTTCGACGGCGAGCGCGTGCTGGCGCGCGCCGACGTGCTGGTCGAGGACGGGCTCGTCGCCGCCGTCGGCCCCGGCCTCGACCTGCCGCCGGGCGTGCCGCGCGTCGACGGCGCCGGCCGCACGCTGCTGCCCGGGCTGATCGACGCCCACGTCCACGCCATGGGCGGCGGCCTCGAGCCGGCGCTGCGCTTCGGCGTCACCACCGTGCTCGACATGTTCGCCGACCCGGGCTGGGCGGCCTCGGTGCGCGAGCGGCAGGCGGCGGACGGCAACCCCGGCGCCGCCGACCTCCGCTCCGCCGGCATGCTGGCCACCGCGCCCGGCGGCCACGGCACCCAGTTCGGCCTCGCGGTGCCGGCGGTCGACGCCGGCACCGACGCCGACGCCTGGGTGGCGGCGCGCCTCGCCGAGGGCTCGGACTACGTCAAGATCGTGCTCGAGGACGGCCACACGCTGGGGCTCGACCTACCGACCCTGGACGGCGCCCAGGTCGCCGCCCTGGCCGCCGCCGCCCACCACCGCGGCCTGCTGGCGGTGGCGCACGTGGGCTCCGCCGCCGAGGCGGCGACGGCGCTCGGCGCCGGCGTCGACGGCCTGGTGCACCTGGTGGTCGGCCAGCCGCTCGACGAGGCGACGGTGCGCCGCGCGGCGGCCGCCAAGGCCTTCGCCGTCCCCACCCTGACGGTGCTCGAGAGCGTCACCGGCGGCCGCGGCGGCGCCGCGCTTGCCGGGGACGCGCTCCTCGGCGCCCGCCTCGAGCCGGCGCAGCTCGCCGGCCTCCGGCGGTCGTTCCCGGCGCACATGCACGGCGGCGACCTGGCGGTGGCGTTCGACTCCGTGCGCCGCCTCGCCGCCGCCGGCGTGCCGATCCTCGCCGGCTCCGACGCGCCCAATCCCGGCACCGCCCACGGCGCCAGCCTGCACCGCGAGCTCGAGCTGCTCGTCGCCGCCGGCCTGTCACCGGCCGCGGCGCTCGCCGCCGCCACCGCGGCGCCGGCGCGCGCCTTCGGGCTCGCCGACCGCGGCCGGGTGGCGCCGGGCCTGCGCGCCGACCTGGTGCTGGTCGACGGTGACCCGACGGCCGACGTCAAAGCCACGCGCGCCCTGGTGGCGGTGTGGAAGCAGGGGCAGGCGGCGGCGCTGGCCGCGCCGGCGGCGGACCCCGCCGCGGCCGAGGTGCCGGTGGTCGCC
>CAZLBJ010000036.1:0-2536 GCA_964557755.1 uncultured Thermoanaerobaculia bacterium | reverse complement strand
CCACCCGGCGCCGTCCCCGGCACCCGCTCCTCGTCAAAGTCCGACTGAAGCGGAGCGTCCCCCGCCCGGCGCCCCTCCCACCCCTCGCCGTCCCCGGCACTCCCCCCCGCCCCTGACTCTCTATCGATGATCCGCTATAGTCCCCGGGAGCCATGCGAAGCCGCACCGCCGTACTCGTCGTCCTGGTTCTTTCGGTCGGGGTTCCTGTCTTGGCCCAGCCCACTCCGGACGGGCCGCCGTTCGTGGTGAGCCAGGCGGGGGTGGGGACGACGGCGGCGCCGGAGGTGGTGGTGGGGAGCCGGGGGGAGGCGGTGTTCTTGTGGGTGGGGGAGTGCCCGTCGTTCGGGTTGTGCGCCCGGGCCTACGACGCGACGGGAGCACCGCTCGCCGACGCCGCGCGGCTCGCCACCTCGACCGAGGTCTTCGGCGCGGTGCCGCGGGCGGCGTTCGGGGCCGGCGGCGAGCTGGTGCTGGTGTGGGCCACCGCCGGGCTCGGCTTCGAGCGCAAGATCGTCGGCCGCCGCTTCGCTCTCGACGGCACGCCCGTGGGCGCGCAGTTCGACGTCGCCGCCGCCTCCGCCCAGGTGTTCGACCGCCCCGCCCTCGCCGTGGCCGCCGGCGGCGACCTGGTGGTGGCCTTCGAGAAGCTGCGCTTCGACGGCTATCTCGGCGAGGGCGAGGAGCAGGTGCCGATCTACACCGGCGTAGAGGTCCGCGCCCGCCGCCTGTCGCCCACCGGCACGCCGCGCGGGCCCGCCTTCCGCGTCGACGGCCCCGGTCCCGACCTGGTCGGCGCCCCCACCGTCGCCGCCGCCGGCGGCGAGCTCTTCTTCGCCTGGGAGAGCTTCGACTTCGCCACCCACCGCGACGACGTCCTCTACCGCCGCTTCGCACCGGCCGCCGGCGGCACCGCCACGCCGCTCGCCGGCGAGGCGCCGGTGGCCGGCGCCACCCTGGCGCGCCGCCGCGCCCCCAGCGCCGCCGGCAGCGCGCAGGGCACCGTCCTCGTCGCGTGGGAGGAGGCCGCTCCCGGCACGCCGGACGTCGTGCGCGCGCAGGTCTTCGACGCCGGCGGCCCGCGCTTCCCGGCACCCTTCCAGCTCGGCACCGGCCACGACCGCGCGCCGCGCGCCGCCGGCGGCGACGGGGTGCTGGCCGCCGTCTGGGCGAGCACGCCGCCGGGCGCCCCGCCGGGCGTCTGGGCGCAGCGGTGGAACGACCTGGGGATCCCCTTCCACGGCCGCTTCCGCGTCGACGTCACCGCCGCCGGCACGCCGATGACGCCGGCGCTCGGCGTCTTCGGCGGCCCGGGCGACGGCAGCGGCCTCGTCGCCGGCTGGACGCTCCAGGAGGAGGACTTCGATCGCCAGGTGCGCGGCCGCCGCTACCCCGGCTCGCTGCCGCCGCCGGAGCCGTGCGCCGACGGCGCCGAGACCCTCTGCCTCGGCGCCGGCGACCGCTTCGAGGTGCGCACCGCGTGGGCCACCGACAAGGCCGCGGGCGCCGGCCAGCGCCAGGAGCTCACGGTCGACACCGGCTTCTTCTGGTTCTTCAAGGCGAGCAACGTCGAGGCGATGGTCAAGGTGCTCGACGGCTGCGCGGCCAACGGCCATTTCTGGGTCTTCGCCGCCGGCCTCACCGACGTCGAGGTCGCCCTCACCGTGCGCGACGCCGACACCGACGCCACTCGCACCTACCGCAACGACCTCGGCGACCCCTTCGCGCCGGTGCAGGACACCGCCGCCTTCCCCTGCGGGTAGCCGCCCGCCTCGGCGACCGTCCAGCCGCGGCGCGGCGTGGCGTTTGACACGCTGCGGCAAGCCTCCGTACGATGCCGGCCGGAGGACTGATCCCATGACCGAATCCGCCCCCGGCCGGCTGGAGCGCCGCGACGGCATCGCCTGGCTGGTGCTCGACGAGCCGGGCAAGAAGGTCAACACCCTGTCGAGCCGGCTGTTCGACTGGTTCGAGGCGCAGCTCGCCGCCGTCGAGGCCGAGCCGCCGCTGGGGCTGGTGATCGTCTCCGGCAAGCGCGACGGTTTCGTCGCCGGCGCCGACGTCGGCGAGCTCCGGGGCCTGACCTCGGTGCAGCGGGTGCGCGACCTGCTCGACCGCGGCCACGCCCTGTCGCGGCGCCTCGAGCGGCTGCCGATCCCCACCGTCGCCGCCATCCACGGCGCCGCCCTCGGCGGTGGCCTGGAGCTGGCCCTGTGCTGCGGCTTCCGCGTCGCCACCGACCACCCGCGGACGAAGCTCGGTCTGCCCGAGGTGCAGCTCGGCCTGCTCCCCGGCATGGGCGGCACGCAGCGCCTGCCGCGGTTGATCGGCGTGCCGGAGGCGCTGGACCTGGTGCTCACCGGCAAGCAGGTGGCGGCGAGGAAGGCGCTGCGCCTCGGCCTGGTGGACGACGTCTGCGCCCCCGAGGTGCTGGGCGACGCGGCGGTGCGCCTGGTGCGCGAGGCGCGCGCCGGCCGCGGCGGCGCGGTCGAGGCGCGGCGCCGCAAGGGCCGGCCGCTCGCCGCGCGCGCCGCCGGCC
>CAZLBJ010000035.1:0-2587 GCA_964557755.1 uncultured Thermoanaerobaculia bacterium | reverse complement strand
GCCGCCGGCGAAGCCGCCCGCGAGGCCCGCCGCCAGGCCCTCGACGTCGAAGACCTCCTCGCCGGTGAGCCCCAGGCTTTCCGCCGACTCCCCGTCGAGGAACTGCAGCGGCGCGACGCCCATGCCCACCAGGTTCGAGCGATGGATGCGCTCGTAGCTCTCGGCGATCACCGCCCGCACGCCGAGCAGGCGCGGACCCTTGGCCGCCCAGTCGCGCGACGAGCCGGTGCCGTATTCCTTGCCCGCCACGATCACCAGCGGCACGCCGTCGGCGGCGTAGCGCATGGCGGCGTCGTAGATCGGCGTCGTCCCGCCTCCCGGCAGGTGGCGGGTGTAGCCGCCCTCGACGTCGGGCACCAGCCGGTTGCGCAGCCGCACGTTGGCGAAGGTGCCGCGCATCATCACCTCGTGGTTGCCGCGCCGCGAGCCGTAGGAGTTGAAGTCCTTCGGCGCCACGCCGTGCGCCACCAGGTACTCGCCCGCCGGGCTCGCCGCCTTGATGGCGCCCGCCGGCGAGATGTGGTCGGTGGTGATCGAGTCGCCCAGCAGCGCCAGCACGCGCGCGCCGCGCACGTCCTCGACCGGCTCCGGCGCGGCGCCCATGCCGGCGAAGTAGGGCGGGTTCTTGACGTAGGTCGACTCCTCGTCCCAGGCGTAGACGTCGCCCTCCGGCACCGGCAGGGCCGTCCACCGCTCGTCGCCGGCGAAGACGTCCGCGTACTCGCTCTCGAACATCTCCGCGTGGAGCGCGCGGCCGACGGTGTCGCGGATCTCCTGCTGGCTCGGCCAGACGTCCTCGAGGAACACCGGCTCGCCGTCGCTCGACATGCCGAGCGGCTCGTTCACCAGGTCGACGTCGATGCGGCCGGCCAGGGCGTAGGCCACCACCAGCGGCGGCGACGCCAGGTAGTTGGCGCTCACCTCGGAGTTGATGCGCCCCTCGAAGTTGCGGTTGCCGGAGAGCACCGCGGCGGTGGCCAGGTTGCCCTCGGCGATGGCGCGCGAGACGGCCGGGTCGAGCGGACCGCTGTTGCCGATGCAGGTCGTGCAGCCGTAGCCCACGAGGTGGAAGCGGAGCCGCTCGAGGTAGGGCGTGAGGCCGGCTTCGTCGAGGTAGCGAGTGACCACCTTCGAGCCCGGCGCCAGGCTGGTCTTCACCCACGGGCGCACCGCCAGGCCGCGCTCGACGGCCTTCTTCGCCAGCAGACCCGCGGCGACCATCACCGACGGGTTGGAGGTGTTGGTGCACGAGGTGATGGCGGCGATGACCACCGAGCCGTGGTCGAGGCGGAATGTATCCTCGACGCCGTCGCGCTCGCGGCGCACGCGCACGCCGCCCTCGGCGAGGACCTCGACCTCGGGCTCGGCGACGGCGACGCCCTGTCCTGAGCCCGTCGAAGGGCCGCCGTCCGCGCCGGCGGTGCGCAGCCCGCCGCCCGCCTTCTTGGCCGGGCCGATCATCGACGGCAGCGCATCGCGGAACGACTGGGCGACGCGCGACAGCGCCACCCGGTCCTGCGGCCGCTTCGGGCCGGCGAGCGACGGCTCGACGTCGCCGAGGTCGAGCTCCAGGGTGTCCGAGTACTCCGGCTCGCGGCTGTCGGCGGTGTGGAACAGGCCCTGCTCCTTCATGTACGCCTCGACCAGCGCCACCCGCTCCGCCGAGCGGCCGGTGAAGCGCAGGTAGTCGAGGGCGACGCCGTCGACCGGGAAGATTCCGCAGGTGGCGCCGTACTCGGGAGCCATGTTGGCGATGGTGGCGCGGTCGGCGAGGCCGAGCTGGGCGAGCCCCGGGCCGTGGAACTCGACGAACTTCCCCACCACCCCCTTGGCGCGCAGCATCTGGGTGACGGTGAGCACCAGGTCGGTGGCGGTGGCGCCCTCGGGCATCTCGCCGGTGACGCGGAAGCCCACCACCTGCGGAATGAGCATCGAGATCGGCTGGCCGAGCATGGCCGCCTCCGCCTCGATGCCGCCGACGCCCCAGCCGAGGACGCCGAGGCCGTTGATCATCGTGGTGTGCGAGTCGGTGCCGACCAGGGTGTCGGGGTAGGCCCAGGGGAGATCGCCGTTCGCGCCCTCCATCACCCCGCGCGCCAGGTACTCGAGGTTGACCTGGTGCACGATGCCGGTGTCCGGCGGCACGACGCGGAAGTTGGCGAAGGCGCGCTGGCCCCAGCGCAGGAAGGCGTAGCGCTCAAAGTTGCGCTCGTGCTCGCGCTCGGCATTGATCAGGAAGGCGGCGGCGCTGCCGTATTCGTCGACCTGCACCGAGTGGTCGATCACCAGCTCGGCCGGCTGCAGCGGGTTGATGCGCGTCGGGTCGCCGCCCAAGGCGACCATCGCCTCGCGCATGGCGGCGAGGTCGACGACCGCCGGTACGCCGGTGAAGTCCTGGAGCAGCACGCGCGCCGGCATGAACGAGATCTCCTTGGACGGCGCCGCCCGTGGGTCCCATCGCGCGAGCGCGCGGATGTCGTCGGCCTTGACGAACGCGCCATCCTCCCGGCGGAGCAGGTTCTCGAGCAGGATCTTCATCGAGTACGGGAGCCTGGAGACGCCGTCGAAGCCGGCCTTCTCGAGGGCG
>CAZLBJ010000034.1:0-3872 GCA_964557755.1 uncultured Thermoanaerobaculia bacterium | reverse complement strand
GCCCCGGTACCGAGGCACCCGCCCCACCCCCTCCCCGCGACCAGCGCCCCCGACACCGCCGCCACCGAGGCGTAGTTTCCGCGGAAGACCATGTCCGGGCGCTCGCCCGCCACCGGCTCGACGCGCACGGCGCACACCTTGTACTCGCCGGTGCCCGTCACCTTGTCGCCGGCGTCGTTGGTCACCACGTTGGCGCGCGCTTCGGCGAAGTGGAAGGGCATCCACACCAGGCCGCGGCGCACCTGGCGGCTGAGCATCGCGCGGCCGCGCACGCGGCCGCGGCGGCTCACCACGTCGACCATCGTGCCGTCCTCGATGCCGAGCCGCCCGGCGTCGCGCGGGTGGATCTCGACGAAGCACTCCGGCTGCTTCGCCGCCAGCCCCTCCGTGCGGCGGGTCTGGGTGGCGGCGTTGTAATGGTACAGCGTGCGGCCGGTCGACAGCACCAGCGGGTACTCCGCATCGGCTTCTTCCGCCGGCGGCTCGAACTCCACCGCCTGGAACAGGCCCTTGCCGCGCAGCACGCCGCCCTTGTGCAGGTACTCGGTGGACGGCGACTCGGCGCTCGGCACCGGCCACTGCAGGCCGCCCTCGCGCTCGATGCGGTCGTGCGAGATGCCGGCGAACTTCGGTGTCAGCGCCGCCATCTCGGCGTAGACGTCGCCGGGGCCCGCGTACTCCGGCATCGCCAGGCCGGCGCGGCGCATCAGCTCGAGCAGGATCCACCAGTCGGGGCGCGCGTCGCCCGGCGCCTCCACCGCCTTGCGCACCCGCTGCACGCGGCGGTCGGAGTTGGTGAAGACGCCGTCCTTCTCGGCGAAGCAGGCGGCGGGCAGCACGACGTCGGCCCAGCGGCAGGTCTCGTTGAGGAAGATGTCCTGCACCACCAGGAAGTCGACGTGGTTGAGGCCTTTCTCCACCTGGCAGGCGTTGGGCTCGGAGAGCACGATGTCCTCGCCCATCAGGAAGATCCCCTTGATCGCCCCCTTGGCCATCTCCTTCATCATCTGATTGAGGTTGAGGCCCGGCTCGGGGCGCTGCTCGACGCCCCAGGCGCGGGCGAACTTCTCGCGCACCTCGGGGTCCTCGACGCGATGGTAGCCGGGGTAGAAGACCGGCGTCGCCCCCGCGTCGTTGGCGCCCTGGACGTTGTTCTGGCCGCGCAGCGGGTTCATGCCGGCGCTGCGGATGCCGAGGTGGCCGGTCATCAGCACCAGGTTCGACAGCGCGTAGACGTTGTCGGTGCCGGTGGTGTGCTCGGTGATGCCGAGGGTGTAGTAGATGCCCGCCTTCTTCGTCGTGGCGTAGGCGCGGGCGACCTCACGGATGGTCTCCGCCGGCACGCCGGTGACCCGCTCCGCCTCCTCCGGCGGGTAGCGCAGCACGGTGTCGCGCACCGACTCGAAGGCCTCCGTGTTGGCCGCGATCCACTCGCGGTCCTCCAGGCCCTCGCTGACGATGACGTGCGCCATCGCGTTGAGCAGCCAGACGTCGGTACCGGGCTTGAGCGGCAGGTACCAGTCGGCGACGTCGGCGAGCCAGATGCGCCGCGGGTCGGCCACCGCCAGCTTCGCGCCGCGGCCCACCGCCAGCTTCATCTCCATGGCGATCACCGGGTGCGCCTCGGTGGTGTTCGAGCCGATGACGAAGAGGAAGTCCGCGTCCCGGATCTCCGGGATCGAGTTCGTCATCGCCCCCGCTCCGTACGTGGCCACCAGACCGGCGACCGTGGGAGCGTGTCAAGTGGCGGCACATTGGTGGACGTTCTGTGTTCGGAACGCCGCCCGCGCCATCTTCTGCACCAGGTAGTTCTCCTCGACGGTGCAGCGCGACGACGAGATGAAGGCCAGCGAATCGGCGCCGTGCTCGGCGGCGACGCGCTGCAGGCCGGCGGCGGCGAGGTCGAGCGCCTCGTCCCAGGTCGACTCGACCAGGGCGCCGCTCTCGCGGTCGCGCACCAGCGGCACGGTGAGGCGGTCCGGGTGGTGCACGAAGTCGAACGCGAAGCGGCCCTTGACGCACAGGTTGCCGTCGTTGACCGTGGTGCCCGGCGGCGGCGCCGTGACCTTGACCACGCGCTCCGTTTCGCGGTCGACGTGGAGGTCGAGCTGGCAGCCGACGCCGCAGAAGTTGCAGGTGGTGCGCACCGCTTCGAGCTCCTGCTCGGGCTTGCCGTACTCGACGGCGCGGCGGTCGGCCATGGCGCCGGTCGGGCACACCGAGATGCAGCCGCCGCACATCTCGCAGGTCGAGTCGAGGAGCGACCGGGCGTCGGCGGTGGCGATGGTGGTCGCCGAGCCGCGCCCTGCCAGGGTGATGGCGCTCACTCCCTCGACCTCGTCGCAGTAGCGCGTGCACAGGCCGCAGACGACGCAGCGGTCGGGGCGGAAGAGGATGTACGGGTTGTCGCTGCCGTGCAGGGCGGCGGCGGCGCGCGGCGGCTCGACCGGCGTCCAGTCGCCGGCGGTGCCGTGGCGGTCGGCGAGGGCGTGGAGCTTCGACGGCGTCACGTCCTCCGCCGCGGCGCGGTCCTGCACCGTGTCGGCGAGGTGGAGCGACAGCAGGAACCGCCGGTTGCGCTCGACGCGCGGCGAGGCGGTGCGCACCACCTGGCCGGGGGCGGCGGGGCGCGCGCAGGAGGGCGCCAGGCGCCGCTCGCCGTCGATCTCCACCAGGCACATGCGGCAGGCTCCGGCCGGCTTCAGCCGGTCGTCCTGGCACAGGGTGGGGACGTCGATGCCGAGCCGGCGCGCGGCGGAGAGGATCGTCTCCCCCGGCCGCGGCTCGACCTCGTTGCCGTCGATGACCATGAACCCGTTGTGCGTCGCCGCGTCGCTCATCACTCGCTCCCTCGCCTCTGATCTCGTCTATCCACCGGAACCGCCGCCGCCGTTCGATCCTTCCCCGGCGGCCGGCCCCGGCATCCGCCCGAACTCCGCCGGGAAGTATTGCCGGGCGCTGGTCAGCGGCAGCGGCGCCGCCTGCCCCAGGCCGCAGATGCTCGCCTCGCCCATGCCCCACGACACCTCGTCGACCTCGGCCAGCGCCGCCGGGTCGCCGCTCTCGCGGTAGCGCTCGAGCGCCCTGCGCAAGAGGCGCGTGCCGATGCGGCAGGGCGAGCACTGGCCGCACGACTCGTCCTCGAAGAACACCGCCTGCGACAGCGCCGCCGCCACCATGTCGGCCGTCTCGTTGAGCACCACGATGCCGGCCGAGCCGAGCATCGAGCCGGCGGCGGCGAGCGCCTTGAAGTCGAGCGGCACGCCGGCCATCGACGCCGGCAGGAAGCCGCTCGACGCACCCCCGGGCGAGAACGCCTTGAGCGTGCCGTCGACGCCGCCCGCGAGCTCGAGCAGCTCGCCGAGCGGCACCCCCATCGGCGCCTCGTAGACGCCGGGGCGCACGACGTGGCCGGACAGGCAGTAGAGCTTGGTGCCCGCCTCGGTGCGGCCGAGGCCGCGGAACCAGGCGCCGCCGCGCCGCAGGATCGGCGGCACGCAGGCGATCGTCTCGACGTTCTGGATCAGCGTCGGCTTGCCGCGGAACCCCACCTCGACGGGGAACGGCGGCTTCATGCGCGGCATGCCGCGCTTGCCCTCCAGCGACTCGAGCAGCGCCGTCTCCTCGCCGCAGATGTAGGCGCCGTGGCCCTCGTGGAAGTGCCAGGAGACGCCGTCCGGCAGGGCGCCGGCGTCGGCGGCTTCGGCGAGCGCCGCCTCCATGGCGAGGCGCGGGGCGTCGAACTCGCCGCGCACGTAGATCCACACCTCCTGCTAATCGAGCGCCGCGGCGGCGAGCGCCATGCCCTCGACCACCAGGTGCGTCAGTCGCAGCATCCCATCGCGGTCCTTGAAATTTCCGGGCTCGCCCTC
>CAZLBJ010000033.1:0-3858 GCA_964557755.1 uncultured Thermoanaerobaculia bacterium | reverse complement strand
CCAGCTCCTCGAAGCGCTCCCGGACCCGGGGCGGCCGCTCCCGGGCGATATCGATGCAGATGTTCGTGTCCAGCAGGTAGCGGGCCCTCATCCCAACCCTTTCCGCTCCTGGGGTGGGGCGTCTCGACGCCCTTCCGGCAGGAAGTCGTCGGGGAGACTCGCCAGCAGCTCGAAGGCGCGTGACAGCCCCTTGGCCGGCTCGCGCAGCACGATCTCCCGCCCACGCCGAAAGATCTCCACTTCCTTGGCGCTGACGCGAAACTCCTTGGGAAGCCGGACTGCCTGGCTATTGCCGGACTTGAAAACTCGGGCCATGGTCATCGCGGTGCTCCTCCGTATATACCAGCAAGTATACACCCTCATCGGCGCGGCCGAGCCGGGTCAGCCGGCCTCGGCCTCTTGCAGGTAGGCGAGGCACTTGTAGACCAGCTTGGCGGCGAGGAAGTCGCTGGCGTGGTGGTGGCCGGAAGGCGCCAGCTCGACGAGGTCCATGGCCACCACCCGCTTCGCACGGAAGAGGTGGCGCAGCAGCGCCAGGGTCGGCCACCACGTCCCGCCGCCCGGCTCCGGCGTGCCGGTGGCGGGCACCAGGGCGGGGTCGAAGTAGTCGACGTCGAAAGTCAAGTAGACCGCCTCCGGCAGCGCCTCGAGCATGGCGGCGAAACGCTCCTCGGCATCGCCGCGCGCGAGCTCCGAGCCCCAGATCACCGGCAGGCCGCGCTCGGCGATCAGCGCCCCCTCCGGCGCCGACAGCGAGCGCAGGCCCACCGCGACGTGCGGCAGGCCGTCCTCGACCACCCGGCGCAGGACGCTGGCGTGGCTGTAGGGCGTGCCGTCGAACTCGTCGCGCAGGTCGGCGTGGGCGTCGAACTGGACGACGCCGAGGCGGCCGCCGGCCGCCTCCACCACCCGTCGCGCGGCGCGCACCGGGGCGATCGTCAGGCTGTGCTCGCCGCCGAGGGTGACCAGGAACTTGCCCGCCGCGAGGTGGCGCTCCGCCTCCGCCGCGAGCTCGCCCAGCGCCTCCTCCATGGCGAAGCCCTCGGGCAGGAAGGGCGGCAGGGTGGCGATGCCCTGCCGGTAGGGCTCGCTGCGCAGCTCCTCGTCGTAGAGCTCCATGCTGCGCGAGGCGGCGAGGATGGCCGCCGGGCCGCCGGCGGTGCCGTGGCCGTAGGAGACGGTGCGCTCGAACGGCACCGGCAGCACCACCGCGCGGGCGGCGTCGTAGTCGGCGTCGGCGGCCTCGAGGAGGCCGAAGTTCTCGGGCAGGAAGGGCATGGCGGCGTTTCTAGCACAGGCGGCGCCGCGCGCGCCGTGCGGCCGCCGGCGGTGAGAGGATCGGTCCGCCATGGAGCCCCTCGTCCTCCCGCCCGAGCTGTGCCGCCGTCTGCGCGCCGCCGAGCGGATGGTGGCGTTCACCGGCGCCGGCGTCTCCCAGGAGAGCGGCCTCGCCACCTTCCGCGGCCGCGACGACGCGCTGTGGCAGCGCTTCCGCCCCGAGGAGTTGGCGACGCCGCAGGCCTTCGAGCGCCATCCGCGGCGCGTGTGGCAGTGGTACGCGTCGCGCTTCGGCACGGCGAGCGCCGTCGAGCCCAACCCGGCGCACCACGCCCTGGTGCGATTGGCAGACCTCTTCCCGTCCTTCCTGTTAGTGACGCAGAACGTCGACGGACTGCACCAGCGGGCGGGCAGCCGCGGCGTCGTGGAGCTGCACGGCACGCTCCGCCACGCGCGCTGCCATGCCTGCGACAGGAGGATGGAGATGCGAGACGCCGTGGAACGATCCCCCGAGGAGCCGCCGGCCTGCGCCTGCGGCGGCCTCTTCCGCCCCGCCGTGGTGTGGTTCGGCGAGCCGCTGCCGCTGGCGGCGCTGGAGCGCGCGACGACCGCGGCGGCGGGTGCCGACCTGCTGCTGGCGGTGGGCACCTCGGCCACCGTGTTCCCCGCCGCCGGGCTCATCGAGCTCGCGCACCGCGGCGGCGCGGCGGTGATCGAGGTCAATCCGCAGCCGACCGCCTTCTCCGGGCTCGCCGACCTGCGGGTGACGGCGCCGGCGGGCGTCGGCCTGCCGGCGCTCGAGGCGGAGGTGCGGCGATGCCGCAGGGCGCCTTCCTGATCCGCGAGCTGCCGGAGAGCGAGCGGCCGCGCGAGCGCATCTGCGCGCACGGCTGCAGCGTCCTCTCCGACGTCGAGCTGGTGGCGGTGATGCTGCGCACCGGCGGCCGCGGCCGCTCGTCGCTGCAGCTCGCCGCCGACCTGCTGCAGGAGCACGGCGGCCTCTCCGGGCTCCTCGACCGCCGGCCGCGCGACCTGGTGCGCGCCGGTCTCGGGCCGGCCAAGGCGGCGACGGTGCTGGCGGCGGTGGAGATCGGCCGCCGGCTGACCCGCGTGCGGGTGACGCGGCTGGTCGACCTGCGCCACCCGCTGTCCGTCGTCCGCCACGTGCGCCTGAGCTACGCGCTCCGCGACCAGGAGGTGATGGGCGCCTTCTTCCTCGACACCCGCGGCCGCATGCTGGCCGAGCGCGAGCTCTACCGCGGCACCATCAACCGCGCTGCGGTCGAGCCGCGCGAGGTGCTCAAGGAGGCGCTGCTGTGCGGCGCGTTGGCGGTGGTGGTGTTCCACACGCACCCGAGCGGCGACCCGTCGCCGAGCTTCGAGGACCTCGAGTTCACCCGCCAGCTCGCGGAGGCCTGCAAGCTGATGGGCGTCAACCTCCTCGACCACCTGGTGGTCGGCCACTCCGGCCGCTGGACCTCGCTCAGGCGGCGCCAGCCGTGGTGAGGGCCGCGTGGTAGCGTCCCGGCGCATGGGCGGGCGCTACCACCTCGACTGCTTCAGCGGGCTGGCGGGCGACATGTTCCTCGGCGCCTGCGTCGACCTCGGCATGCCGCTGGCGGTGGTCGAGGAGGCGGTGGCGGCGCTGGGGCTACCCGAAGTCGGTGTCGAGGTGCGCCGCGCCACCCGCGGCGGCCTCGCCGGCACCCGCTTCCGCGTCCTCCTGGCCGGCGAGCCGGTCGAGGGCCCGGACCCGGAGGAGGGGGGGGAGGAGCATGCCGCCGGGGCGCATGCTCATCATCATCACGATGAGCCTGACGCCACGGTGGGCGCCGTCGCCGGCCACCCTCACCACCATCACCACGGCGACAGCCGTCACCTGCCCGAGATCCAGCGCCTGGTCGAGGCCAGCTCGCTCGACCCCGCGGTCAAGGA
Organism: uncultured Thermoanaerobaculia bacterium; assembly: GCA_964557755.1. Lineage (GTDB taxonomy): Bacteria > Acidobacteriota > Thermoanaerobaculia > Multivoradales > JBCCEF01 > CAZLBJ01. Next base: position 645 of record CAZLBJ010000033.1, on the reverse strand, counting down.
GACGGCGCTCGGCCTCTTCGTGCGGCTCGGCGAGGCGGAGGCGCGGGCGCACGGCGTGGCGCTGGACGAGGTGCACTTCCACGAGGTGGGGGCGGTGGACTCGATCGTCGACCTGGTGGGGGCGGCGGCGGCGTACCACCACCTGGCGCCGGAGCGGCTGACGGCGGGCCGCGTCAACGTCGGCGGCGGCACGGTGGCCACCGCCCACGGCCGCCTGCCGGTGCCGGCCCCGGCCACCGCCTGGCTGCTGCGCGGCCTGCCGGTGCACGGCGGCCCCGGCGGCGAGCTGGTGACGCCGACCGGCGCGGTGATCCTCGCCGAGCTGGTCGACGACTTCGGCGACTTGCCGCCGATGACCCTCGACGCGGTGGGCTACGGCCTGGGGAAAAAGCACGTGCCGGGGCAGCCGAACGCGGTGCGCCTGGTGCGCGGACAGGCGCTCGACGCCGGCCGCGAGGAGCGCGGCCGGGTGGTCGTCCTGGAGGCGGAGATCGACGACCTGCCGGGCGAGGGGTTCGGCTTCCTGATGGAGCGCCTCCTCGCCGAGGGTGCCCTCGACGTCTACTTCACGCCGGTGCAGATGAAGAAGAACCGGCCGGGCACCCTGGTCACGGTGCTCGCCCGCCCGTCCCTCCGCGACCCCCT
>CAZLBJ010000032.1:0-4153 GCA_964557755.1 uncultured Thermoanaerobaculia bacterium | reverse complement strand
GGATGCGCTGCGCGATCAGCCACCCGTACATCGGCCGCAGCGACAGCGCCTGCAGGACCAGCAGGTCGAGCGTCCCGTGCAGCATCTCCTGGCTCTTGCCCATCGGCACCTCCCGTTGTCGATCTTCGACAACAGCATATGTGGCGTCTTGTCGAGAGTCAACAACAGGGGGCGACGGCTATACTCGGCGGCCGGAGGGTCGTTAGCTCAGGTGGTAGAGCAGCGGACTTTTAATCCGCCGGTCCAGGGTTCGAGTCCCTGACGACCCACCACCTCGGCCCGCGGGCGGCCGATCACGGGCGGCAAGAACAGCACGCCGCCCGAGCGCCGCGGTGGGCTTCGCGGGCTCTCAGCCGTCGAGCGCCCGCCGCACCGAGCCGTCCGCCGCCGCCAGCCGCCGGCGCGCCTCCTCGGCGTCGACCCCCGCCCGCGCCATCACCAGCGCCGTCTTGACCTCGCCGCCGGCGGCCGCCAGCAGGCGCTCGGCCTCGGGGCGCTCGACGCCGCCGGCGGTGGCGACGATGCGGGCGCCGCGGTCGCGCAGCTTGGCGGAACCGGGGCGCAGGTCGACCATCCAGTTCTCGAACACCTTGCCGAGGCGCACCATGCCGGCGGTGGTGATGGCGTTGAGCACCGCCTTGGTCGCCGAGCCGGCCTTCAGCCGCGTCGAGCCAGTGAGCACCTCCGGGCCGGTGTCGAGGGCGAGGAGCAGGTCGGCCTCGTCTTCGAGCCCGCGCGGGCCGGCGCAGGTGAGCAGCACCGTGCGGGCGCCGGCCTGCCGCGCCGCCGCCAGGCTGCCGCGGGTGAACGGCGTCACCGAGCTCGCCGACAGGCCGATCACCAGGTCGCCGGGACCGACCCCGGCGGCGGCGGCGCGCCCCTCGTCCTCGCGGTCCTCGGCGCCCTCGCGGGCGGCGAACACCGCCTCGGCGCCGCCGGCGATGGCGGCGCGGATGCGCTCCGGCTCGGTGCCGAAGGTCGGCGGGCACTCCGCCGCCTCGAGCACCGCCAGCCGGCCGCTGGTACCGGCGCCGGTGAGCAGCACTCCGCCGCCGCCGGCCAGCGTCTCGGCCAGCCACTCGGCGGCCTGGGCGATGGCGCCGCGGTGGCGCAGCGCCGCCTCGAGCCCCCGCCGGTCCTCCTCGATGACCAGCCCCACCACCTCCTCGACCGGCATGCGGTCCATCTCCAGGCTCCCCGGATGCCGCGCCTCGGTCGGCAGCCCGGCCCAGGTGGAGCCTTCACCGGCGTGTCGCGGTGATCTCACGCTCTCGTCGCTCATTTCACTCCGACCCCGTCGACCGGCCCTTTCGCCGCGCGTGGAGGGCTTCGAGGTTCGCCTGGTCCCAGGCCTCGCGAAGCCCGTTCGCCTCCTCGATGGACCGATGCTTGTACACCCCGGGCGGAAAGTGAGGCCGCAGGATCATCTGGGCCAGTCTCCAGGTGGTGCGGATGGCGACGAAAAGCCTGGGATCACCCGGCTCGTACCAGACTTCCTCCATCTCGCTGACGTCTTTGTCCTTTTTGATGGGCATAGTCGATCTCGGCGTGGACCCTGGCGAGTGTAACCCGGCAGGGCTCTTGCTCCTCTTTCGCCACCGAAGGGAGGCAAGGTTTGCGCCACGTGATCGGGATCGACGCCGGGGGGACCAAGACCGTGGGCCTGCTGGCCGACGAGTCGGGGGCGGTGGTGCGCGACTCGCGGGCCGGGGCCGCGAACCTCGTCATGCAGGGGGAGCTGGGGGTCGAGAAGGTGCTGTTCGACGTCATCGAGGCGCTCGACCCGCCGCCGGTCGACGCCCTCTGCCTCGGCATCGCCGGCGCCGACCGGCCGGCGTCGCTCGAGCTGGTGCGTTGCGTGCTGCAGCGCCTCGGCTTCCGCCGGCGGGTGCGGGTGGTGAGCGACGCGTTGATCGCCCTCGCCGCCGGCGCGCCGGACGTCCTCGGCATCGTCCTCGTCGCCGGTACCGGCTCGGTGGCCTACGGGCGCGACGGCGAGCGCACCGCGCGCTCCGGCGGCTGGGGGTATCTCCTCGGCGACGAGGCGTCCGCTTACTGGCTGGGCCACGCCGCGGTGCGCCAGGGCATCCGCGGGCTCGACGGCCGCGGCCCGGAGACCACCCTCTACGAGCGCATCCGCCGCCGCGTCGGCGTCGACACGCCGCAGGACCTCTCCGACTGGTTCTACTCGCAGGCGGCGCCGCGCACCGCCGTCGCCGAGCTGGCAGGCGTCGTCGAGGAGGCGGCGCGGGAGGGCGACGCCGGCGCCGAGACCATCCTCGACCTCGCCGCCGACCACCTGGCGCGCGCCGCCGCCGCCGTGGCGCGGCAGCTCCGCTTCCCCGGCGACTACCCGCTGGTCCTCGCCGGCGGCACCTTCCGCGCCTGCCCCAGCCTGCAACCGCGCCTCGAGGCGCGCCTCGAGCTGCCCGGTGCCCGCGTCGAGCGGCTCGGCGTCGAGCCGGCGCGCGGCGCCGTCCGCCTCGCCCTCCAGGAGCTGGCGGCATGAACCTCCTGATCGTCAACGCCGACGACCTCGGCCGCACACCCGGCATCAACGAGGGCATCTTCGCCGCCCACCGCGACGGCATCGTCACCTCGGCGACGCTGATGGTCGCCTACCCGGCGGCGAGCGCGGCGGCCGCGGCGCTCGCCGGCCACCCCCGCCTCGGCGTCGGCCTCCACGTCCAGCTCACCGGCGGCCGCCCCAGCCTGCCCGCCGGCCACGTGCCCAGCCTGGTTGACGAGGGCGGCCTCCTCCCCCGCGACCCGGACCGCGTCGCCGGTTTCGCCTTCGACCCCGGCGACGTGCTCGACGAAGTCGAGCACCAGCTCGAGCGTTTCCACGACCTGGTCGGCCGCCTGCCGACCCACCACGACACCCACCACCACTCGCACCGTCTGCCGGTGGTGGTCGACGCCCTGCTCGAGGTCGCCCGCCGCCACCTCCTGCCGGTGCGCCGCAGCTCGCCGCAGATCGCCCGCCGGCTGCGGCAGGAGGGCCTGGCCACCACCGACCGTTTCGAGGAGCGTTTCTTCGGCGAGCGCAGCGGTCCCGGCGACCTGCGCGAGGTCCTGGCCGCCGCCGCCGCGGCGCGCGGCTCGACCGAGCTGATGTGCCACCCGGCGCGGGTCGACGACGAGCTGCGCGCCGGCAGCACCTACACCGACCCGCGCGAGCGCGAGCTCGCCACCCTCGGCGGCGCCGCGGCGCGCGACGCGGTGGCCGCCCTCGGCCTGCGCTTGGGCACCTTCGCCGACCTGGAGGGGTGATGACCCGGGAGACGCCATGAGAGTCGAGATCCACGCCCGCGCCGAGGACGCCGCGGCGGCCGCCGCCGACGTCCTCGCCCGCGCCGCCGCCGCCGACCCCGGGCTGGTGCTCGGCCTGCCCACCGGCCGCACCATGGTGCCGTTCTACGCCGAGCTGGCGCGCCGCCGCCGCCACGGCTCGCTCGACCTCTCGCGCGCCCTCGGCTTCAACCTCGACGAGCTGCTGTTGCCACCCGGGCACCCGGCCAGCTTCCGCGCCTTCATGGAGACGCACGCCTGGGGGCCCACCGGCCTCGACCCGGCGCGCGCAGACGTCCCGGACCCGGCCGCCGACCCCGCCGCCGAGTGCGCCCGCTACGACCGCGCCCTGGCCGCCGCCGGACCGCTCGACGTGGCGATCCTCGGCGTCGGCGCCGATGGCCACGTGGCCTACAACCTGCCGGGACCGCCGCACGAGGGGACGCACGTCGTCGAGGTGCCGCCGGAGGTGGCGGCGACGCTGCGGCCGCCGGTCGCGCCGCCGCTGCGCGCCATCACCATGGGCTTCGCGCCGCTGCGCCGCGCCCGCCGCCTGGTGCTGCTGGCGACGACGCCGGACAAGCGCCGCGCCGTGCAGGCGCTGCTGGACGGCCCGCCCGACCCCGCGTGGCCGTGCTCGCTGCTGCGCGGCCACCCGCGCTTCGAGGTGTTCCTCACCCCCGAGGCCGCCGGCGCGGCGCGGCGCGAGGCCCTGACGAGGGACGACGCGCTGGCCCTCAGCAGGTGACTCAGCAGGTGAGCTCAGTAGGTGATCAGCGACTCGACCGACCAGCCCTCGAGCTTCTTGCGGCCGGCGAGGAAGGTGAGCTCGACGATGAAGCCGAAGCCCGCGACCTCGGCG
>CAZLBJ010000031.1:0-5679 GCA_964557755.1 uncultured Thermoanaerobaculia bacterium | reverse complement strand
TCGGGCCGAACCGGTGCGCTGGTCACCCTCGATCCCTCCGACGTGCGGCCCGTCGGCGACGAAGACCTCCTCGCCGTGCGTCGCTTGGCGCATACCGCCTGAGCTCAACCGATCGCCTCCAGCATGCACCGGGACGTGCGGCGGCCGAGCTGGCGGCGGCGTTGGAGCTGACGCAGGGCTTCCTCGCGGCTCAGGCCGTGAGCGCTGCGGTAGCTCTCCAGGTCGGCCTCGCCGAGGGCGAACGCGAGCGCGAGACGCTCCTCGGGCGACATGGCCAGAACCTCCTGGCGCGTCTTCTCGCGCAGCTCGTCGGCGACGGACTTCATGGGAGCAGTATACGGGGCCCTCTCGCCGCTCGGCTCTCTGCGGGTAGAGTCGCCAGCGTGCTGCTGCGCGACGTCGTGGCCGACGACCTTCTCCTGCTCTTCGAGCACCAGAGCGACGCCGAGGCGGCGCGGATGGCGGCGTTCGTGCCGCGGGAGTGGGAGGCGTTCCTGGCGCACTGGGAGCGGATCCTCGCCGATCCGGGAGTGCTCAAGCAGGTGATCCTGTGCGACGGCGAGGTCGCCGGCCACGCGGTGTGCTTCGAGCGCGGCGGGCTGCGCGAGGTGGGCTACTGGGTGGGGCGGGAGCACTGGGGGCGTGGGCTCGCCTCGCGGGCGCTCGCCGAGATGGTCGCGCGCGTGCCGGAACGGCCGCTCCACGCGCTCGTCGCGGCGCACAACGCCGCCTCGCGGCGGGTGCTCGAGAAGTGCGGCTTCGTGCTCGAGCGCGAGGAGGCCGGGGCTCCCGGCTTCGACGGCGAGCCGGTCGTCGACCTGGTGATGCGGCTCGACTGAGCCGGCCACTACTCCTCCTCGCCGTCCAGCTCGGCGTCGACCAGCCGCTGTACCTCGGGGTGGTGCACCAGGTAGCGCTCCGCCGCCTCCCGGTGGCGCGGGTTGAGCGACAGGCGGAAGAGCACCGCCTGGTGGGCGTCGGCGACCTCCTCCTCCGGCAGCCGCTCGAGCACCGCGGTGACGAAGCCCTTGCCGGCGAGGCGCGCCTGCTCGGGGCCGAAGCGCTCGCCGAACGGGCGCGCCGCCTCGGTCAGGGCGTCGGAGCGCCGCGCCCACGGCATGCCGCGCAGCCGCTCGGCGTAGGTGTCGACCATTTCGCGCATCTCGGGGTTGAGCTTCTCGTAGAGCATCGTCGTCACTCCTCGCCGGCGGTCTCGGCGCTCAGGTCCCGCGGGTAGATCTTCAGCGCCTGCCAGCGCCTGAGCAGCACCTGGCCCGGCGGGTAGCCCGGCGGCTTCTTGACGTCGCCGGCGCGACACAGGTGCACCTCCACCTTGCCGCCGGCGCCGCGCGCCTTCGAGTGCCACACCGCCAGCTCGGCGGCGCGCTGCGCCACCGGCCGCGGCAGCTCGTCGAGGCGGCCGGGGTTGCGCACCACCACGTGGCTGCCCGCGTAGCCGGCGGCGTGCAGCCAGAAGTCGTGCGGCTCGGCGACGCGGGTGGTCAGGCGGTCGTTGTCGCGCGCCGCCCGTCCCACCAGCACCTCGAAGCCGTCGACCTCGACGGTGCGCCAGCCCCTCCCCTTGCTGCCGATGGCCCTACCGTCCGTCGTCCCAGCGCTGCAGGATGAGGCGGATCTCGTCGCGGTGGTTCGACTCGTCGCGGATGATGTCGTCGAGCTCGATCGCCAAGCCGTGCTCGCCCACCTTCTGGGCCAGCTCGCGCCGCTCGACGTAGCGCCCGATGGCGTCGATCTCGTCCTGCAGCGTGTTCTGCAGCATCTGCTTGGCGCCCTCGGCGGCCTTGACCGGCTTCGGCTCGGTGATCGGCGTGCCGCCGAGGGCGACGATCTTGTCGGCGAGCATGCCGGCGTGGCCGAGCTCGTCGGGGATCTCGCTCTCGAAGAAGGCGCGCAGCTCGACGCGCGCCTGCCCCATCAGCGCGCTGGCGTAGGTGCGGTAGGTGATGACGGCGGCGTACTCGTAAGCCAGGTCCTCGTTGAGGCCCTGGATCAGGTCGTCCTTGCTGCTCATCGAAGTCCCTCCTGGTCTGGCGGGTGGATCAAGGGAAGCGCGGGTTCCGGCCGGAGGCGCGGCACCCGCCTTCTTCCATGCAAGCGCCCGGCCGGCGGGTCGGCCGCCGGGGTCCATGCTACGCTCTTCAGCCTCGTATGAGGACGGTGCGCGTCGGCAATGGACAGGGGTTCTGGGGCGACAACGTCGACGCCCCGGTGGAGCTGCTGCGGGGCGGCCCCATCGACTATATCGGCATGGACTACCTCGCCGAGGTCACCCTCTCCATCATGATGCGCCAGAAGCTGAAAGACCCGCGGCTCGGCTTCGCCACGGACTTCATCGAGTTCGTCGCGCGGGTGCTGCCGGAGCTCAAGGGGCGCGGCGTCAAGGTGCTGACGAACGCCGGCGGCCTCAACCCCGTCGCCTGCCGCGAGCGCATCTTCGAGGTCGCCCGCGAGCTCGGCGTCCACGGCTTGCGCGTCGGCGTGGTCGAGGGCGACGACGTGCTGCCGCGGCTGCCCGAGCTGGTGGCCGCCGGCCACGAGCTGCGCAACATGGACACCGGCGAGCCGATCGCGCCCGTCCTCGAGCGCATCACCTCCGCCAACGCCTACCTCGGCGCGCGCCCGGTGTGCGCCGCCCTCGCCGAGGGCGCCGACGTCGTGCTCTGCGGCCGCGTCACCGACACCGCCCTCGCCCTCGCCCCCCTGGTGCACGAGTTCGGCTGGGGCGCCGAGGACTGGGACCGCCTCGCCGCCGGCACCATCGCCGGCCACGTCCTCGAGTGCGGCGCGCAGTGCACCGGCGGCAACTTCTCGCGCTGGTGGGAGGTGCCGGACCTGTGGAACGTCGGCTACCCGCTGGTCGAGGCGGGCGAGGACGGCACCTTCGTGGTCACCAAGCACCCGGGCACCGGCGGCATGGTGACGGTCGACACGGTGGCCGAGCAGCTCCTCTACGAGATGGGGCCGCCGGCGGAGTACATCACCCCGGACGTCACCGCCGACTTCACCTCGATCCGCCTCGAGCCGGCCGGCGACGACCGGGTGCGCGTCTCCGGCATCGAGGGGCGGCCGCGCACCGGCACGCTGAAGATCTCCGCCTCCTACCTCGCCGGTTACAAGGCGAGCGGGCAGATCACCCTCTCCGGACCGCGCGCCGCCGACAAGGCGCGGCTCGCCGCCGAGGTGGTGTGGAAGCGGCTCGAGCGCGCCGGCGTCACCTTCCCCGACGCGCAGCGCAGCGAGGAGCTGCTCGGCACCGGCGCCACCCTGCCCGGCGTGCTGCCGGCGGTCGAGGACCCGCCGGAGGTGGTGCTGCGGCTCGGCGTGCGCGACGCCGACCGCGCCAAGGTCGAGCGCTTCGGCAAGGAGATCGCGCCGCTGATCACCGCCGGACCGCCGGGCGTCACCGGCTTCGCCGGCGGCCGGCCGAAGGCGCAGGAGGTGGTCGCCTACTGGCCGGCGCTGCTCGCCCGCGAGGTGGTCGAGGACCACATCCGGGTGAGCGTGGAGGAGGCGTGACGGGCGCCGCCGGCACCCGCGCCGCGGCGCCGCCGGGCGGCCTCGCCGCCGTTGGCGCCGGCCGCCGCGAGCCGGTGCTGTGCTGGTACCTGCCGCTCCTGGCCGGCCTGGTGCCAGTGCTGGTGACCGGCTTCGCCGCCAGCGCGCTGGCCAACCGCCTCGCCTTCGCCGCCTGGGCGGTGGCGGTGGCGGCGGCCTACGCGGCGCTGCTGCGCATCACCTGGGACCTCGGCTGGTCCGGCCGCTGGATCGCCGGCGCCGCGCTCGTCACCCTGGCGCTCGGCTTCGGCGCCTTCGCCGCCCTGGTGGAGCGCCACCAGGAGATCTTCGACCTCGGCTTCCGTGCCGTGCTGCCTAGCCTCCACCACCCGTGGCTCACCCGGCCGGCGGCGGCGCTCGCCGTCGCCGCCGTCCTGGCGCTGGCCGGCGGCGTGCGCCTGGCGCTGCCGTCGCGGACCTAGGGGAGCGGCGCGATGAGAGTCAAGCTCGCGCGGGTCGCCCACGCCCGCTCCGGCGACAAGGGCGACGCCTCGAACGTCGGCCTGATCGCCGACACGCCGGAGCTCTTCCGCACGCTGGCCGACGAGGTCACCGCCGAGCGCGTCAAGGAGCACTTCCGCCTTGTCTGCCGCGGCCCGGTCGAGCGCTTCGCGGTGCCGAACCTCAACGCTTTCAACTTCATCCTCCACGACTCGCTGGGCGGCGGCGGCACCGAGAGCCTGATCAACGACGCGCAGGGCAAGACGCACGCGCTGGGCCTGCTGGAGATGGAGGTCGAGGTACCCGAGGAGCTGGTGCGGCGGTGAGCCACGACATGCTCGAGGTGCGCCGTGAGGACGACCTGCTGTTCGTGCGCCTGGCGTCGCCGGAGAAGGCCAACGCGCTGGCGCCGCAGATGATCGACGAGATCGTCGAGGTCTACCGCCGCGACTGGCTGGACGAGGGCGTGCGGGCGATCCTCCTCTCCGGCGAGGGGAAGCACTTCTCGGCGGGCGCCGACCTCGCCCATCTCGAGTCGCTGCTCGGCGCCGGGGCTGAGGAGAACCGCCGCGACTCGCGGGCGCTCAGGGCGCTGTTCGAGTCGGTGCTGCGCCAGCCGGCGCTCACCGTGGCGATGGTGCATGGCGCCTGCGTCGCCGGCGGCTGCGGTCTGGCAACCGCGCACGACTTCGTGGTCGCCGCCGACGACGCCCGCTTCCTCTACAGCGAGGTGCGCATCGGCTTCGTCGCCGCCCTGGTCGCCACCTTCCTGCCGCTGCGCCTGCGCGGCGCCGACCTGCGCGAGGTGCTGCTGAACCCGCAGTTCCTCGACGCCGGCCGCGCGCTGGAGATCGGCCTGGTCAACCGCGTGGTGCCGGCGGCGGAGCTCGAGGCCGCCGGCCGCGCGCTGGCCGAGGAGGTGCTGGCCAACGGCTCGTCGACCTCGATCGCGGCCACCAAGGCTCTGCTCCTCGACCTCCTCGGCAAGGACCTCGACCAGGCGCTCGCCCTCGCCGCGGAGGTCAACGCCGCCGCCCGCGCCACCGGCGACTGCAAGCGCGGCATCGCCCACGTCCTGGAGCACAAGAAGCCGCCGCGGTGGCGCTGATCGGGCTCGCCGTCCTCTACCTCGCCGTGGCGGCGGCGGCCGCGGCGCTGGCCGGTTGGCTCGGCCGGCCCTGGGGTCGGAACGGGGGCCGCGCCGGCTGGCCGCCGTGGGCGGCGGTCGCCGTCCTCACCCTGCTGCCGCTGGCCTTCACCGTGCGCGGCTTCCAGCCGGGCACGACGCTGGCACCGACGCCGCTGCTGGCCGGCGTGCCGCCGTGGGCGGAGGCCGACCGCACGGCGGCGATGGAGGCCGAGGCGACGGCCAACCCGCTGCTGCTCGACCCGCTGTCGCAGTTCCTGCCGTGGCGCGAGGCGGCGCGCCGCGACCTGTTGTTCAACCCTGCGCAGGGCGGCGGCGCGGCGCTGCTCGCCAACGGCCAGTCGGCGGTGCTCTACCCGACCGAGGTGCTGGCACGGCTGCTGCCCGGCTTCCGCGCCGCGACCTTCTCGCAGGCGGCGCGGCTGCTGGTTGCGGCGTGGGGGATGTTCCTGCTGGCGCGGGCGCTGCTGCGGCGGCGGAGAGAGCCGAGAGAGCCGAGAGAGGCTGGGGAGGGC
>CAZLBJ010000030.1:0-8360 GCA_964557755.1 uncultured Thermoanaerobaculia bacterium | reverse complement strand
ACAGCCTGCGCGCCGCCGGCGAGGCGCTGGCGGCGCGCGGCCACCACGTCGTCGGCCTGCGCCTGCCGGGCCACGGCACCGCTCCCGGCGCGCTGCGCGGCGTGTCGTGGCGCGACTGGCGGGCGGCGGTGCGCCTCGGCGCGCGAGAAGCGGTGGAGCGCAGCGGCGGCGCACCGCTGGTGGTGGTCGGCTACTCGAACGGCGCCGCCCTCGGCCTCGACTACGCGCTCGAAGCGCTGGACGACACCGCCCTGCCGCCGCCGCGGCGGCTGGTCTTCCTGTCGCCGGCCTTCGCCGTCAGCCCGGCGGCGGCGGCGGCGCGCTGGCAGCGCCGGCTGAGCCTGCTGCCCGGCCTCGAGGCGCTGGCCTGGGAGTCGCTGCTGCCGGAGTACGACCCCTACAAGTACAACTCGTTCCCGATCCGCGCCGCCGAGGAGATCCACGCCCTGACCGGCGACCTCGAGGCGCGGCTGGCGGCGCTGGAGGAGGCGGGCCGTGCCGGCGAGCTGGGGCCGATGCTCACCTTCCAGTCGGTGGCCGACGCCACGGTGCCGGCCGAGGCCTCTCTGCGCCGCCTCTACGGCCGCGCCGGCGACGCGGCCGACGAGCTGGTGGTCTTCGACCTCAACCGCGAGGCCGACGTCGAGATGTTCCTCGCCCCGGAGGCCGGCGCGCTGGCCGCCGGCATCGATCGGCCCGAGCCGTGGCCGTTCGGCCTGACGCTGGTCACCAACGCCGCGCCGGAGAGCCGCGAGGTGGTCGCCCGCCGCCGGCCGGCGGGAGCCTCGGAGGCGGCGGCCGTGCCCCTCGGCCTCGCCTGGCCGCCGCGCGTCTTCTCGCTGTCCCACGTCGCACTGCCCTTCCCGCCGGACGACCCGGTGTACGGCCTCAACCCGCCGCCGGGACGGGAGGCCACCCTGGGCAGCGTCGAGGCGCGCGGCGAGCGCGGCGTCCTGGTGGTGCCCCAGGAGCTGCTCATGCGCCTGCGCTCGAACCCCTTCTTCCCCTACCTCGCGGCACGGCTGACGGAGTTCGTGGAGGCGGACTCGCAAGCACCTCGAACCACTCGCGCGGGTGGGGCGCCGGCGGAAGCCACCCGCTAAGGTACGGGCTGACGGCCTGCCGGCGCGGCGCGCGACGCGTCCCGCGGCGGCGGCGCCGCCAGCGAACGACAAAGGGAGATCCAGTCATGAAGAAGACGCTGACCGTCCTCGGCGCCATGGCGTTCCTGCTGGTCGCGGCGATCGCCGTCGGCGCGCCGCACCACGGCCCCGACCAGGTGATGATCAAGGCCGCGGCCGCCAAACAGCCGGCGGTGCCGTTTCCGCACGGCAAGCACGCCACCGAGCTGGTGAAGAGCTGCGACACCTGCCATCACACCAACCCGGGCCTGACGGCGGAGACCGACAAGGCCGTCAAGGCCTGCTCCTCCTGCCATCTCGAGTCGCAGGGCGAGATGGGCACCATGGCGGAGATGAGCATGAAGACCAACCCCCTCCACGTGACGTGCCTCAACTGCCACAAGGAGGAGGCGAAGGGCCCCACGAAGTGCAACGAGTGCCACGTGAAGTGACCGGGAGGGAGGGCGGACGGCGAGGCTGAACCGGTCACGGCCGATCTCCCGAGCCCCATCCACCGCCGCCCGTGCCGCGCTCCCTCCGGGGGGCGCGGCGGGGCGGCGGTGGCATTTCCGGCCGCGACGGTAAGATCGCCGCTCACCGACCGGAGGCCGTCTCCATGCCCGCATCGCCCGACCGCCGCGCGCCCGCGGCCGCCGCCGCCCTCGCCGCGGCGCTGCTCGCCACCGCCGTGGCCACCACCGCGCCCGCCGCCCCCCAGGAGCACCCGCCCGGGCTCACCGTGCCGCCGGGCCTGGACGTCCCGTACTTCTACGCCTACGACCCGCCGTCGACCCTGGTGGTGCCGGCGCACCCGGTGCCGCGGGCGCGCTACCCGTTCGTCGACGTCCACAACCACCAGCCGAACATGCCCGAGCAGGACCTCGGCGAGCTGGTGCGCGCGATGGACGCCATGAACATGGCGGTGATGGTCAACCTCAGCGGCCGCGGCTTCCGCGACGGCGCCGGCGAGGACTACCTGGCGCGCGCGGTGCGCCACGCCGACGAGGCGGCCCCGGGGCGCTTCGTGGTGTTCACCAACGTCGACTTCGACGGCGTCGGCGCGCCCGGCTGGACGGCGGCGGCGGTGGCGCGCTTGGCGGCGGACGTGGCAGACGGCGCCCGCGGCCTCAAGATCTACAAGGGCCTGGGGATGACGACGCGCGACGCCGAGGGCAACCGGGTGCCGGTCGACGACCCGCGCCTCGACCCGATCTGGGCGAAGGCCGGCGAGCTGGGCATCCCGGTGCTCATCCACTCGGCCGACCCGGCGCCCTTCTGGCAGCCGCGCGACAGCGACAACGAGCGCCTGTTCGAGCTGATGGAGCGCCCCGGCCGCTACCGCGATCCGGCCGAGCTCCCGTCGTTCGAGCAGATCCTCGCCGAGCAGCACGCGGTGTTCCGCAGGCACCCGGGGACGACCTTCATCGACGCCCATCTCGGCTGGCTGGGCCACGACCTCGGGCGCCTCGGCCGCCTGCTCGACGAGCTGCCCAACGTGCACACGGAGATCGGCGCCGTCCTCGCCGAGCTCGGCCGCCAGCCGCGCGCCGCCCGCGACTTCCTGGTCCGTCACCAGGATCGCGTGCTGTTCGGCAAGGACTCGTGGAACCCGGAGGAGTACCCGGTCTACTTCCGCGTCCTGGAGACGGCCGACGAGTACTTCGACTACTACCGCCGCCGCCACGCCTTCTGGAAGATCTACGGCCTCGACCTGCCCGACGAGGTGCTGCGCAAGATCTACTACCGCAACGCCCTGCGCCTCGTCCCGGGCCTCGACCCGGCGGCGTTCCCGGAGTAGGCGGCGCAGAGCGGACTCAGTACAGCGCGAAGGGCAGGATGCGGGCGTCGAGGGGGCCGGTGCGGACGGCGATGCGGCGCTCGGGGCGCAGGCCGAGGTGCTTGCCGCGGCTGGCGCCGCCGGCGAGGACGACGGCGCGCCAGCCGCCGTAGCGCTGCTTCATCAGGTCGCCGAGGCGCGGCCACTGGCCGGCGTCCTCCGCCAGGCGCTCGCCGTACGGCGGGTTGACCAGCAGCAGGCCGGGCCCGGGCGGCGGCGCGTAGTCGAAGGCGTCGCCCACGGTGAGCGTCGCGCGGTCGAGCAGGCCGGCGCGCTCGAGGTTGGCGGTGGCCGCCGCGATCGCCTCCGGCGCCGCGTCGACGCCGTGCAGGCGCATCTCTAGCCCACTACCCGCGCCGCCCGCCGGCGCCGGGATCGGCTCGCGGCGCACCGCCTCCCAGGCGGCGCGGTCGAAGCCGGGCAGCGCCTCGAACGCCCAGCCGTCGCGCAGCCGCCCCGGCGCCAGCCCGAGCGCCCACGCGGCCGCCTCCGCCAGCAGCGTGCCGGAGCCGCACATCGGGTCGACCACCGGACCGCGGCCGTCCCAGCCGGCGGCGAGGACGCAGGCCGCGGCGAGCTGCTCGCGCACCGGCGCCTCGGTGGTCTCCACGCGGTAGCCGCGGTGGTCGAGCGGCGCGCCGGAGGTGTCGAGCAGCAGGGTGGCGCGGTCGCGGTGCAGCCAGACGCGGAGCTGGACGTCGGGGTCGCGGCGCTCGACCGAGGCCCGCTTGCCGAAGCGGCGGCGCTGGGCGTCGACGATGCCGTCCTTGACCCGCAGCCCCACCCAGCGCGTGTCGCGCACCTGCGAGCGCGACGAGGTGGCGCGCACCGCGAAGCTGCGCCGCGGGTCGAAGAGGTCGGCGGCGGATACGCCGTCCCAGCTCCGTTGCCCCTCGACGGCGCGCCCGGCGCCGGCCGCCAGCGCGTCGCTGTCGGCGGAGTTCCAGGCGCCGAGCTCGACCAGCACGCGGTTGGCGGTGCGCAGCCGCCAGTTGGCGCGCCACACCTCGCGCCAGCCGCCGGCGAAGGCCACCGCGCCGCGCCGGACCTCGACGCCGGCCATCCCCAGCTCGCGCAGCTCGCCGGCGACCAGCTCCTCGACGCCGAGGGCGCAGGTGGCGACCAGGGCGAGCGTCATGACGCCGGCATCTTGGCCGGCAGCTCGCCGCGCACCACCCGCCCGTCCTCGGTCACCGAACCGGGCAGCTCGAGGCCGGCGGACAGCTCGACGATGCGGTCGTGGAGCGCGGCGCGCTCGCCGCGCAGGCGCTCGACGGCGGCGCGGCGGCGGGCCCGGGTCAGGCGCACGCGCACGGCGCGCAGCGTGTGGCGCGCCAGGCGCCAGTAGACCAGCGCCACGACGCCGCTCACCGCGCTGAGCAGGAAGGCCAGCGCGCCGGTGATCCAGGGCGCCTCCGGCACCTGCGGGTAGAGGCCCGCCAGGTTGCGCTCGCCCCACGCCACCAGCACCGCCACCGCCAGCCAGGTCAACGGCCAGGCGACGAGGCCGCCGAGCAGCTTCACCGTCGCTTCGTCCTTGTAGGCCTCCGAGGTCAGCTTTGCGAAGCCGATCAGCGCCAGTGCCGTCGGCAGGTTGACCAGGTAGCCGATGACCAGCACCGGCGGCAGCAGCAGGTAGACGAGGACGACCTGGAGGACGAGCAGCAGGGTCGGCCAGACGGTGGCGAAGGCGGGGCTGGCGTCGAGCTCGTGGTCCTCCATGCGCAGCGACCGCAGGTCCTCGTCGTAGCGCTCGACGCGCGCCTGCAGGGCGAGCACCTCCTGCGGGCGGCTGGCGACGAGCTGCCGGTAGCCGGTCCACAGGCGGGCGAAGCCGAGCACGCGCTCCTCGATGTCGGTGCGCCCCGGCGAGGCGCCGGCGCGGGCGGCGCGCTCGGCGCGCACCAGCTTGCGCGAGCGGTGCATCAGGTGGTGGAGGTGCCAGCTGCCGACGCCGTAGACGCTCTCGCGCAGCACCTCGTCGAGGCGCTCGGTGAGCCGGCGATAGCGCTCGCGCCGCGCCTCGGGATCGGCGGGCAGTGATGCCGCGAGCTCCGGCGGCAGCTCGAGCGGCGGGTGGTAGGCGACCAGCACGTTGGAGCCGAAGGTGCCCTTCTCGTCGTAGTGCAGGCCCACCGGCAGGATCACCGGCGGCGGCGCGCCCGGCGGCGTCAGCTCGGCGGCGCGGTAGTAGAGGCTGGCGGCGCCGGCCTTGAGCGCCTGGAGGTCGGGCTCGTCGTGGCTGTGGCCCTCGGGGAAGAGGGCGGCGAACGAGCCCTCCGCCACCGCCCGCGCCAGCGCGTCGACGCTGCCGCGATTGGCCTTGCGCCGCGCCTCGTCGGCGTCCGGTCCGCGCTCGCCGCGCCGCGCGTCGCGGTCGCGGTACAGCGGCACGGTGCCGAGGGCGCGCATGACGCGGCCGAGCAGCGGCACCCGGAGGAGGCCGGCGCGGGCGCCGAACACCACGCGCCGCGGCAGCGTGGTGAGGATCAGCCCCGGATCGAGCAGCGCGTTCGGGTGCCACGCCACCACCAGCCCGCCCCCCGCCGCCGGCACGTTCTCCAGCCCGGCCACCCGCACCTGGCGGAAGAACAGGTGCAGCAGGCCGCGGAAGAACGCGGCGATGGCGCGATAGGTGCGGTTCATGGACGCAGCCGCATTATCCCCCGGACCCTGTCGGGCGCAACCAGGGCCCTTGCCGAGGAGGCGCAAGACGTGTCATGCTTGTCATACAAGAGGAGGCGGCACATGCTCTCGATCCGACTCGACGACGACACCGAACAACGGCTGGAGCGCCTGGCGGCGACCACCGGACGCTCGAAGAGCTTCTACGTCCGCGAGGCGATCCTCGCGCACCTCGAGGACATGGAGGACCGCTACATCGCCATCCAGCGCCTCGAGCGGCCGGCGAAGCGCGTCCCGCTGGAGGACCTGGAGCGCGAGCTTGACCTGGAGGGTTGAGCTCGACGCCCGGGCCGCGAAGGAGCTGCGCAGGCTGGACCGTCCGGAGCGGCAGCGCCTCGTCCGCTTCCTCCGCGAGAGGATCGCGGGCAGCGAGGACCCGCGGCGCCTCGGGCGCCCACTGCGGGGGCAGGCGGTACCGCTGTGGCGCTATCGCGTCGGTCCGTACCGGCTGGTCTGCTCGCTCGAGGACGACCGCCTGGTGGTGCTGGTCGTGCGCGTCGGGCATCGCCGCGAGGTCTACGACCGCTGACAGCGCAGCGCCGAGGCCCGACGCCGCGTCTCAGCCGGCGGCGGCGACGCGGAACGGTACCGCCAGCTCCTCCCAGCGCAGCACCACGGCGCCGTCCTCGACCACGAAGTCCATCGTCTCCACCATCTCGTGCTCGCGCGGCGCGACGGTGACGCGCAGAGCGTCCTTCTCCTCGTCGTACTCGAAGGCGCCCCACTGGTCGGCGGTCTGGTTGAAGATCACCGTCCACGCCTCCTCGCCGGGGATGGTGAACAGCGCGTAGGTGCCGGCCGGCAGCGCCTCGCCTTCGACCAGCACGTCGGCGGAGAAGGTGATGGCGGTGGCCTCGTCGGCGCCGGTGCGCCAGACGCGGTCGTGGGGCACCAGGCCGCCCCAGATCTCGCGCCCCTTGACGTTCGGGCGGCCGTAGTCGAGGGTGACGTCGACGCCGTCGATGGTGCCGGCGGTCTTACCGTTCTTGCTCGCGCGGTTGGCGTCGTCGCCGCGCTCGGCGGCGGCCGGCAGCGCGGCGAGGACGGTGGCGAGGGCGAGGGCGCAGACGACGAGGGTGCGGATTCGCATGCTGGGGGTCTCCCGTTGAGGTCGTGAGTGATGGAGCGCCGATTCTACGCCACGACCCCTGTCTGCGTGTACGTCTCTGCTAATCTGAGCAGATCCGCAGAAAGGAGCGTTCCCATGGCAGACACGAAGTCGCGGGGCAAGAAGGCCGGCGGCGGCAAGGGCCGCGGCGGCGCCTCGGACAAGAAGCAGGGCCGGTTCACCACGCTGGCGATCGGCGAGGAGGACGACCCGCCGCAGACGACGCTGGCGGTCGGCGAGGAAGAGCCGGAGGTGACGACGCTGGCGGTGGGCGAGGAGGACCCGCCGATCACCACCCTCGCCCTCGGCGAGGAGGGCCCGGTGGCGACTACGCTGGCGATCGGCGAGGAGGAGCTCTCCGCCGCCGCCGCCCGCGCCGGCACCAGCGGCCCGACCACCATGGCCACCGGCGAGGAGCAGGGCGAGGACCCGACCACCATGGCCACCGGCGAGGAGGAGCGCGCGGTGGCGGTCGCCGCGCTCGGCGGCGAGGGCACCGCCGGCCAGGCCGCCGGCCAGCTCACCACGCTGGCCATCGGCGAGGAGCAGTACACCACCCTGGCGGTCGGCGAGGAGACGCCGGTGACCACCCTCGCCATGGGCGAGGAGCAGGTGACGACGATGGCGGTAGGCGAGGAGCAGGCGGGCGGCGGCGGCTTCGGAGGCGGTGGCTTCGGCCGCTTCTAGATCCACCGCCGGCACCAAGTCGAGCGGCGGCGGGCTGGCGATCCGCCGCGGCGGCGTGCTGGTGGCGGGCGGCGACCGGGACCCCAACGTCCGGGCGCTGGCCGCCGCCCTCGCCCGCCGCGGCGTGCCGCACCACGTGCTCGAGGTGGGCCGCGACCACCACCCCGCCGTCGCCTGGGACCTGGCGGCTGACCGGCTGGAGATCGACGGCCGCGAGGCCCGCCCCGCGGCCGTCTTCCTGCGCCACGACGTCTTCACCCACCTCGCCGACCGCCGCCCCGCCTCCGCCCACCGGGCGCTCGCCTGGTCGACCACCGTGGCGGCGTGGGTGGACGCCCACCCCGAGGTGCGCTGCACCAACCGCGGCGGCGGCCTGCGCGCGGCGCCGGCCAAGCCCTACCAGCTCCAGCAGGCGCGGCGGGCCGGGCTGGCGGTGCCGCCGACCCTGGTGGCCAACCACCTCGGCGCCATCGAGGCCTTCCTGCCGGGGCGGCCGAAGATCGTCAAGCCGGTGGCGGGCGGCGACCACACGCGGCCGCTGGCCGAGGCGCTGGCGGCGGCCGGTACGCGCGGCGCCGCGGCGCCGGCGCCGGCCATCGTGCAGGCCGAGCTGGTGCCGCCGGAACGCCGCGTCTTCGCCGTCGGCGGTCGCCTGCACGGCTTCACGGTGATCTCCGGCGCGCTCGACTACCGTACCGACGCGGCGACCCGCGTCGAGCCGTGGGAGCCGGTGCCGGACGACCTCGCCGCCGGCCTCCGGCGGCTGATGGAGGCCCTCCGCCTCGACTTCGCCGCCGCCGACTTCAAGACCTGCCCGGACACCGGCGAGCTGCAGTTCCTCGAGATCAACAACGGCCCGATGTTCGCCGCCTTCGACCGCGCCGCCGACGGCGCGCTGACCGCCAGCCTCGTCGACTTCCTG
>CAZLBJ010000029.1:0-3448 GCA_964557755.1 uncultured Thermoanaerobaculia bacterium | reverse complement strand
CGCGCGGCGTGAAGATCTCGCGCGCCACCGTCTACCGCAACCTCGACCTGCTGGTGGAGTGCGGCCTGGTGCGCAAGTACCGGCTCGGCCGCGACCGCTTCCTCTTCGAGCACGTCCACCGCGGCCAGCAGCACGACCACCAGGTGTGCACCGAGTGCGGCCGCGTCGCCGAGTTCGTCAGCCCCGGCATCGCCGCCCTGCAGACCGAGATCTGCCGCGCACACGGCTTCGTGTCCGACCGGCACACGCTGCAGATCTCGGGGCTGTGCACCGCCTGCGCCGAGGCCCGGGACCGCGAGGCGGCCGCCGCCTCCCCGGCCTTCATGGAGCTGCACGCCAATGCTTGAGGCCCTGATCCTCACCTTGCGCGAGGGCGTCGAGGCCGCCCTGGTCGTCGGCATCATCGTCGCCTTCCTGCGCAAGGAGGGGCAGGAGCGCTTCCTCGGCGCCGTCTGGGGCGGCCTCGGAGCGGCGGTCGCGGCGAGCTTCGGCGGCGCCTGGCTGCTCTACCGGGTGGCGATCAACCAGGAGGCCTTCGAGGGCGTCCTCTACGTCGCCTCGGCGGTGGTGGTGGCCAGCTTCGTGGTCTGGATGTGGCGCCACGCGCGGTCGATCGGCGGCCGGATGCGCGGCACGCTGGGGCGCATCCTTGCCGGGCGCAACGCCGCCTGGGTGGCCGCCGGCCTCTTCGCGTTCACTTTCTTCATGGTGGTGCGCGAGGGCATCGAGACGGTGCTCTTCCTCTCCGCCGTGTCGCTGACCACCAGCGGCCTTGCCGCCTTCCTCGGCGCCGCGGTGGGCATCGCGGCGGCGGCGGCGTTCGGCGTCCTCTTCGTGCGCGGCAGCGTGCGCATCGACCTCGGGCGCTTCTTCAAGATCACCGGCATCGCGCTGATGATCTTCGTGATCCAGCTCCTGTTCAACGGCTACCACGAGCTGTCGGAGGCCGGCTGGGTGCCGGCCAACGAGACGACGATGGCGGTGGTCGGCCCGCTGGTTCGCCACGAGTTCTTCTTCTTCGCCGCCGTGCTGGCGCTGCCGCTGCTGATGCTCATCGTCCCCGGCAGCGGCGAGCGGGCGGCGGCGTCGGAGGCCGAGGCGGCGGGCGCCGAGGGGCGCCTGCGGCGCGCCGCCGCCCGGCGCCAGCGCCGGGCGCGGCTGGCCGGCGGCGTCCTCGGCATCGTCATCCTGGCGCTCCTCACCGTCGGCTTCACCTACTCGCAGCCCGCCGAGACGCGCTCGCCGGCGACGCCGGTCGCGGCCGCCGCCGACGGCGCCGTCCGTCTGCCGCTCGACCGCTTCGCCCTCGGCCGGCTCGAGCGCTTCGCGGTCGAGGTCGACGGCGAGCCGGTGCGCTTCATCGTCGTCCGCATCGAGGAGGGGGACGGCCCGGACGCCGTGGTCACCGCCTTCGACGCCTGCTTGATCTGCGGCGACAAGGGGTACGTCCAGGACCAGGCCGGCATCGCCTGCCTGCTCTGCCACTCGGTGATCCACCCGCCGTCGATCGGCACCGAGGGCGGCTGCAACCCGATCCCGCTCGTCTCGCGCATCGAGGGCGGCGAGCTGGTCGTGCCGCTCGCCTCCTTCCGCGGCGCCGCCGCCGGCGCCGGCCACCCCTCCCACCACGGAAGCTGATCCGGGAGCGCGGGGAGGGAGCGTGTTCGTCCGTCTGCTCACCGAGTCGGTGCGCCGTGGCGCGCGTCGCCGCCTGCTGGCCGCCGCCACGGTGGCGGTGGGGGTGCTCGCCTCGACGGCGCTCGTCGAGGTGCTGCTCGCCTCCGGCGACCGCCTGGCCGCCGAGCTCGGGGCCTACGGCGCCAACGTCGAGGTGCGCGCCGCCGCCGAGGGCGGCACCTTCGACGCCGCGTCGCTCACCGAAGTGCGGCGCATCTTCTGGCGCAACAACGTCGTCGCCATGGCGCCGCTGCTCGAGCTGCGCGCCGCCCTGGCGCCGGCCGGCGCCGGCGCCGCCGATCCGCTGGTGGCGCCGCTCGTCGGCACCTGGTTCGCGGCCGCCTTTGACGACGGCTGGACCACCGGCCTGCCGGCGGTGCGCCCGACCCTGGAGGTCGCCGGCCGCTGGCCGGCCGACGGCGCCGCCGAGGTGGCCGTCGGCCGCCGCCTCGCCGCCCGCCTCGGCGTCGGCCCCGGCGACGCGCTGACGGCGGCGCTCGGCGGCCGCGGGCGGCGGCTGGCGGTGGTCGGCGTGGTGGCGAGCGGCGGCGACGAGGAGGAGCAGGCCTTCGCGCCGCTGGCCGCCGTCCACGCCCTCACCGGCCGCCCCGCACCCGCCGCCGGCGGCGTCCCCGGCGGCGCCGTCACCCGCGCCGAGGTCTTCGCACTCACCAACCCGGAGCTCGCCAACCGCAAGAGCCCCGAGGCGATGACGCCGGAGGAGTACGACCGCTGGTACTGCACCGCCTACCCGTCGTCGGTGGCGCACCAGATCGACGAGGCGCTGCCCGCCGCCACCGCCGCCGTCGTCACCCGGGTCACCAGCGCCAGCCGCGACCTCTTGGGGGGCCTGCGCGCGGTGGTGCTGGCGGTGGCCGCGGTGGCGCTGCTCGGCGCCGTCCTCGGCGTCACCGCGGTGATGACCGCCCCCGTCCTCGAGCGCCGCCTGGCGGCGGGGCTGATGCTGGCCCTCGGCGCCGCGGGCTGGCGGGTGGCCGCCTTCTTCCTCGCCGAGGCGGCGGCGCTCGGCCTCGCCGGCGGCCTGGCGGGCGGCCTCGCCGGCCTGGCGCTGGGGCGGCCGCTGGGGCAGGCGGTGTTCGGCGTCGCCGTGCCGTGGACGCCGGTGCTGCTGCCGCTGGCGGCGGCGGCCGGCGTGCTGATGGCGGTCGCCGGCAGCGCGCCGCCGGTGCTGCGCTTGTTCCGCGGCCGGCCGGCGCTCGAGCTGCGGAGGGCGACGGCATGATGCTGCGCCTGCTCGCCGCCAGCCTGCGCCGGCGCGGCCGCCAGTTCCTGCTCATCGCCCTGGCGGTGGCGGTGGCGGCGGCCACCGTGGCGGCGCTGGTCGGCTTCCTGGTGCGTGCCCGCGGCGGCTTCGGCGAGGAGCTGGCCGCCTTCGGCCCCAACCTCACGGTGCGGCCGCAGGTCGGCGGACCGCCGGCGCTGCCCGCCGGGGCGGAGGCGGCGGTGCGCGCGCTGCCCGGCGTCGAGTCGGTGGCGGGGGTCGCGGCGGAGGACGGCACCGCTGCTGCCGGCTCCCTGGCGCGCCTCGACGTGCGCGCCCGTCCGGACCGCCTCGACGCGGTCGCCGCCGGGATCGAATCGCGCCTGTCCGGCGCCGAGGCGCGGCCGCTGCTGCGCGTCAGCCGCGCCGAGCGCGACCTGGTGCGGCGCGTCGGCTGGCTGCTGGCGGCGGCGGCGCTCATCGCCTGCCTGCTGGCGCTGGTGTCGGTGGGCGCCGCCACCACCGCGCTGGTGGTCGAGCGCCGCCGCG
>CAZLBJ010000028.1:0-9534 GCA_964557755.1 uncultured Thermoanaerobaculia bacterium | reverse complement strand
CTCGGCTGGAGCAACGCCGTGCCGGTCCTCCTCGACACCGGCCGCCACACGCTCGCCATCTCGCTCGGGAGCCACGACCGCAACATGAACGGCGCGGTGAACGAGGCGCGGCTCGACCACCTACGCCTCACCCGCCTGGCGGAGCCGCCGGCGCCCTGATCCGCGATAGAGCCCATACGCGCTCGGCGATTTCCGCGAGTGCAGGTTCGGCGAAGTACGGGCCGGAGCGCTCCCGGGGCGCCCGCCAGCGGGTAGACTGCCCCGAATCACGCCGCCATGACGGGAATCCCGAAGGCGGCCTTTCGTGCATCGCTTCAGAGGGAGGTCAGGATGGGCAGGAGGGTGGTCGGGCCCGCGCCGCGGGTCTCCGTCGTCATCCCCGCGTACCTCTCCCACGGCACCATCGGCCGGTGCCTGGAGGGGATGCTGGCCCAGGACCTCGGCGCCGGCGAGACGGCGCCGGCGTTCGAGGTGGTGGTGGTCGACAGCAGCCCGGACGAGCGCACGGCCGAGGTGGTGCGCCGCTACCCGCGGGTGCGCTTCGTCCGCTCGCCGAGCCGCCTGCTGCCGCACGCGGCGCGCAACGAGGCGGTACGCCACGCCCGCGGCGAGCTGCTGGTCTTCACCGACCCCGACGTCTACGCGCCCCCCGGCTGGCTGCGCCGCCTGGTCGACGCCCACGACGCCACCGGCCACGTCGTCGTCGGCGCCCTCGCCTGCCACGGCGGGCGCTGGCTCGACCACGGCGTCCACGTCTGCAAGTTCAGCAAGTGGCTGCCCGGCGGCGAGCCGCGGCCTGTGGACATGAGCCCGACCGCCAACATGCTGCTCGACCGTGCCGGCTTCGAGGCGCTCGGCGGCTTCGACGGCGACGAGATGCTCGGCGACGCGCTGCTGAGCTGGCGCCTGACGGCCGCCGGCCGCACGCTGTGGTTCGAGCCGGCGGCCGGCGTCGACCACCACCACGAGAGCGGCTTCGCCGGCTTCCTGCGCGAGCGCTACCGCCGCGGCATCCTCTTCGGCGACCTGCGCGCCGCCTGGGACGGCCACGGCCGCGGCAGAAACCTCCTCTACCTAGCGGTGTCGCTGCTGCCGCTGCGCCTGGCGCGCATCACGGCGCTGATGGCCGCCCACTGCCGCGCCGCCGGCCGCCTCGGCACCTTCCTGGCCACCCTCCCGATCTCCCTCGCCGGCCACGCCGCCTCCCTCGTCGGCGAGTCCCGCGCCTACCTGCGGCTCGCCGTGCACGCGGCGGAAAAGGGCAGCCCTGCGGACGCCCGGCCCGCCGGCGCCGACACGGCCTCCGGGTAGCCTCCTGCGCTGATCCGGATCACTCGCCGCCGAGAAGCCGAAGGTCTACCAGGTCCTTGTCGCGCCCGGTGGCGCGCTTGTTCTTGAGCAGGGAGTCGCGGCTCAGGAAGTGGACCTTCTTCGACTCGATCTTGATCTCTTCGCGCGAAGCCCACGCTTCCTCGAAATCGACGCCACTAATGGCGGTCAGCAGGTCGATGCGGCGCGGTGGCAGGCCGATCTGGTAGACCGTGCCGGGCCTCGTGAAGTCCTCGCGGGCGATGCCGTGGGCTTCGAGGGGAGCGCCGAAGGCTCGCAGGGCTGCGAGCACGCGCTCGGCGTTCAGCGCCGACGGGCGCACGAGGAGGTCGAGGTCGCCGGTGGCCCGGGGAACGCCGTGCAGGGCCATGGCATGGGCCCCGACGATGAGGTACTCGACCTCGGCCTCGTGAAGAGCCTTCAGGACGTCGAGGAAGTCCTGGTTGAAGCCATGCTCGGCGCTCATCGACCAGTCCGGATGACGCGCCCCGGGGCCGAGCGCCGATCGTAGTCGGGCAGGGGGCGGCCGGAGAGGAGCCAGGCATGGCGGGCGAGGTCCCACATCATCGCCAGGCGTTCCTCGCCGGTGGAATCGGTCGACAGGTCGTCCCCGGGCTCCTCGCCAAGAGCGAACTTGCGGACCGGCCAGGAGCTCCTCTCCAGGGCGCGTCGGCGACGGGCTGTCTCGTCCGAGGGCACGGGTGGATTGTACCTGTCAGTCCCGCAGGCTGAGGCCGGCGGCGAGGTGGAGGAGCCAGAGGTCGGTCTCGACGGCGGCGCCACCGGTGAGGTCGGTGTCGAGAGAGAGCCACGAGGCGCGGGCCTCCAGCGTGATGCCGACGTGCTCGTCGACGGCGGTGTCGAGGCCGAGCACCGCCTGCAGGGCCGGGCCGGCGAGCTGGTACTCGGCGGTCTGGAGGCCGCCGGTCCGCGCCTCGACGTGCGGCACCGCGACGCCGGCTCCCAGAGCGCCGAACCAGGTGACCCGGTCCCAGGCCTCGCCGGTGTCGCCCCACCGGCGCAGGCCCTGGAGGACGACGGTGTTGAGGCCGTGCGACATGGCGAAGGCGTCGAGGTCGCCGCTCACCGGCGCCACGCCCGCCACCGGCGCGCCGCCCCGGCGTCCACCCACCGGCACCACCGCGTCGACATCGAGGTGCGCCTTGGCGTGGGTGAAGTCGAGCCCCAGTCCCCACGCCGGGCTGCGCGACCGCCACCAAGTGAGGCGGGCGCCGTAGTACGGCGGCGACTCGAACGAGGCGTCGTCCCACGACACGCCCTCGAACCGGAGGTCGGTGCCGTCCGGACGGGTGAGACGGAGGTCGGAGTCGGGGATCGCCGCATGGCCCGCGAACAGGGTCAGCTCGACCTCCGCCCGCGCTGCGGGCGCCGCCGCCAGCAGACAGGCGGCGGCGAGGGCGGCGGCGAAGCACGCGGGGCGGCTGGGGGTACGGCGGGCGCTCATCGGTCGGACCCTTCGGGGCTCCAGTCTACCGGTCCTGACCGGCCCTCATCTTCGCCGGCTACGGGTGCTTTACCGGATGCAGCGAGTCAGCAGGCGCAGGCGCGGCGGCGGAAGTCGACCACCGTGCCGTCGGCGTCGATCTCCAGCTCGCAGCAGCGGCGCAGGTGCTCGCCGAGCAGCCGGCGGGCGCGCTGCACCCGCGACTTGGCGCCGGAGAGCGACAGGCCGAGGCGGTCGGCCACCTCGCGCTGCGTCGCCCCTTCGAAGTCGGCGAGGACCAGCGCCTCGCGGTAGGCCGGCGGCAGCTCGTCGGCCAGCGGCCGCAGCCAGCTCAGCACCTCCTCGTGGACGCTGTGGTCGCCGGGGAAGGACGCGAAGCCGCGCGGCTCGCCGCCGCCGTCCCCGGCCGGCAGCGCCTCGGCGTCGTCGCCTAGCGCCGCCCCCTGGTCGAGCGGCGTGCGCCGGCCCCGGTAGTGGTCGGCAATGGCGCGGCGCGCGATGCCGTAGACCCACGCTTCGGCGCGCCCGGCGTCGCGCAGCGTCGAGGCCTGCTGGTGCAGGCGCAGCAGCACCTCCTGGGCGACGTCGTCGGCGTCCCGCGCCGGCACCCGGCGGGCGACGAAGGCCCGCAGCCCGTCGACGAAGGGCTGCCAGTGGTCGCCGGCCGGGTGCGCGGTGCGGGAATCCGGAGCGGTGTCGGGGCGTGTGGCCATGCTCACCGTAACCTCGCGGGCGCCGATTTCCATCCCTCGCCGCCGTGCCTCAGCAGCACGCGGCGGCGGTCTCGTCGCGCGGGGCGCCGTCCGCGCAGCACTCGGGACCGCAGCAGGCGCCGGAGGGCTCGGCCTCCGCGAAGACGTCCGCCGTGGCGGAGGTGTGGAACGCCTCCCAGCCGACCCCCTGGCCGTCGGTCACCCAGGTCTTGTCCGAGCGGTGGTAGCAGCACACGGTCTGCCCCTCGTCGTCCACCTCGCCACCGAGGGCACCGGCGCGGGCGATGCGCTCGCGTAGCTCGGCGAGCTCCTCCGGCGTCTCCGCCTGGATGCCGAGATGGTCGAAGCCGGGCTCGCCGCCGCGGGCGACCAGGGAGAGGTTGACGCGCGGGTCGTCGAGCTGCCACTTGGCGTAGTCGGGCTTGCGCACCGTGGGCTCGGCGGCGAGCAGAGCGGTGTAGAAGTCGATCGAGGCGCCGAGGTCGGCGACCTTCAGGCTGACGTGCAGGGTCTTCATGGAGGAGTATCCTTTCGGTCCGGGGCCGGCTCCGTCGCCCGCCCCGTCCCTGTAGTCGGAGACGGCGCCGAAAGGACGCAAGCATGGACGCGACGCCCATGGAGCTGCTCGGTATCCACCACCTCACCGCGGTGTCGGCGCGCATCGCCGACAACCTGCGCTTCTACACCGGTACCCTCGGCATGCGGCTGGTCAAGCGCAGCGTCAACCAGGACGACGTCTCCGCCTACCACCTGTTCTACGCCGACGCGGTGGGCAGCCCGGGCAGCGACCTCACGTTCTTCGACTTCGCGGTGCCGCCGGAGCGCCGCGGCACGCGCTCGATCGTGCGCACCCACCTGCGCGTCGCCGGCGCGGCGACGCTGGAGTGGTGGGCGCGGCGGCTGGCCGACGCCGGCGTCGCTGCCGAGCCGGTGGCGGAGGTCGACGGCCGCCTTCGCCTCGCCTTCGAGGACGGCGAGGGGCAGCGCCTGGCGCTGGTCGACGACGGCGGCGACACGCGGGCCGGCGAGGCCCATCCCTGGGAGCGCAGCCCGGTGCCGCCCGAGCATCAGGTGCGCGGCCTCGGCCCGATCGTCCTCGGCGTACCGGCGCTGGCGCCCACCGACGCCCTGCTGCGCGGCCTCCTCCACATGCGCCCGGAGCGCACGTATGCGCTCCCCGATTCGCCGCGCCACGCGGTGCACGTCTACGCCATGGGGCCGGGCGGCCCGGGCGCCGAGCTGCACGTCGCGGTGCAGCCGGACGTGCCGCCGGTGCGGCCGGGCGCCGGCGGCGTCCACCACGTCGCTTTCCGCATCCCCGACGCCGGCCATCAGCCGTGGGCCGCGCGCCTCGACGAGCAGCGCGTCCCCAACAGCGGCAAGGTCGACCGCTTCTGGTTCCGCAGCCTCTACTTCCGCGAGCCCAACGGCATCCTCTTCGAGCTCGCCACCGAGGGTCCGGGCTTCGCCGTCGACGAGGACCCGGCGGCGCTCGGCGAGTCGCTGGTCCTGCCGCCCTTCCTCGAGCCGCGGCGGCGGCAGATCGCCGCCGGCCTGAAGCCGCTCCCGGCCCCCACCGCCTGATCCGTTCCGAGTTCCGCTCCCCCGCGTAACCTTTCCCGCCGCTTTCGGGAGGTAGAGGTGAGGCAGCACTCCGGCCGCGCCCGGATGTCGCCGCACCGAAACCGAATCCGCCTTGGACCAGGAAAGGAGCCACACCATGACCACGATGACCGACAAGCCGCCCGTGACGCCCCGCAACGGCGTCGACGTCCCCACCCTCTTCGCCACCCTCGACGCCGTCAAGGGGCAGCCGGAGATCGCCAAGTTCCAGTTCCGCGCCGCCAACCGCTGGATCGGCGGCACGCACAGCCGCAGCACCATCCACGGCTTCTACGGCGCCGGCCAGGAGATGGCGCACACCGAGGCACGGACCTTCGACGCCGACCACCCGCCGGTGCTCGTGGGCGGCGACAACGGCCCGACGCCGGTCGAGTTCCTGCTCCACTCGCTGGCCACCTGCCTGACCGCCGGCCTGGTCAACATCGCCGCCGCCCGCGGCATCGACCTCGAGGAGGTGGAGTCCACCGTCGAGGGCGACATCGACCTGCTGGGCATCCTCGGCCTCTCCGACGAGGTGCGCAACGGCTACCAGGGGATCCGCGTCTCCTTCCGTCTCAAGGGCGACGCCCCGGACGAGGTGCTGCGCGACCTGGTGGAGCGGTCGCGCCAGCGCTCGGCGGTGTACGACGTCATGACCAACGGCGTGCCGGTCGACATCCGCGTCGAGGCCGCCTGAGACCCCGCCGCCCGCGGGGCCGGTCCGCCACGGCGGGCCGGCCCCGGGCCGCGCTCCCCGGAGCCCATCTCATGCCCAGCACCCACACACTCGTCATCGGCGGCGGCCAGGCCGGCCTGGCGATGAGCCGCAGCCTCGGCGACCGCGGCGTCGACCACGTGGTGGTCGAGCGCGGCCGCGTCGGCGAGCGCTGGCGCAGCCAGCGGTGGGACTCGCTGCGGCTGCTCACCCCCAACTGGATGAGCCGCCTGCCCGGCGACGCCTACCGCGGCGCCGACCCGGACGGCTTCATGGGCCGCCTCGAGGTGGTCGACTACCTCGACGCCTACGCCCGTTCGTTCGACGCGCCGGTCGAGGAGGGGACCACCGTCCTCTCCGCGGCGCCGGCGGCCGGCGGTTGGCGGGTGGCGACCGACCGCGGCACCTGGAGCGCGCGCAACGTGGTGGTGGCCACCGGCCACTGCGACCGGCCGCGCGTCCCCGGCCTCGCCGCCGCCCTCGACCGCGGCGTCCACCAGGTGGACACCACGCGCTACCGCAATCCCGGGCAGCTCCCCGCCGGCGGCGTGCTGGTGGTCGGCGCTTCGGCGACCGGCGTCCAGCTCGCCCGCGAGATCCACCGCTCCGGCCGCCCGGTGACCCTGGCGGTGGGCAGCCACAACCGCCTGCCGCGCCGCTACCGCGGCCGCGACGTGATCTGGTGGCTCGACCGCCTCGGCATCCTCGACCGCACCCTCGCCGACATGCCGCAGCCGCGGCTGGCGCGCCGCGAGCCGTCGCTGCAGCTCGTCGGCCGGGACGCGCAGGACGGCGACGGCTGCGACGCCGAGGGCGCCGGCGGCCTCGACCTCGCCTCGCTGGCGCGCCTGGGCGTGCGCCTCGCCGGCCACCTGGTGGCCGCCGGCGGCCGCCGCGTGCGCTTCGCCGGCGACCTGCCGCGGGTGGTGGCCGACGCCGACGACCGCCTGTCGCGCGTCCTCGACCGCATCGACCGCTACGTCGCCGGCCACGGCCTGGAGGCGCGCTTCCCGGCCGAGCCGCGCCCGCCGCGCGTCGCGCTGGCCGGTCCCGGACCGGCGGAGCTCGACCTCGGCGCCGCCGGCATCGCCACCGTGCTGTGGGCCACCGGCTACCGCCGCGTCTACCCGTGGCTGCACGCACCGGTCCTCGACGCCGAAGGCGAGGTCCGCCACCGCCGCGGCCGCACGCCCGTGCCCGGCCTCTACGTCCTCGGCCTCCAGTTCATGATCCGCCGCCGCTCGAGCTTCCTCGACGGCGTCGGCCGCGACGCCGCCGAGCTCGCCGCCGAGCTCGCCGGCCGTGCCGTCCACCTCGACCGGGCGGCCGCCTGACGGCGCCGTCCCATCCACGCCCCGGAGACCCGACCATGCCCGCCACGCCGCTCCGCGCCGCCGCCCCCGCCGCCTACGACGCCGTCGTCGTCGGCGCCCGGGTGGCGGGCGCCTCCACCGCCATGCTGCTCGCCCGCCGCGGCCTGCGCGTGCTGCTGCTCGACCGCGCGCCGGCGGCCGGCACCGACACCCTGTCCACCCACGCGCTGATGCGCGCCGGCGTGCTGCAGCTCAGCCGCTGGGGGCTGCTCGACCGGCTGGTCGCCGCCGGCACGCCGCCGGTGCGCCGCGTCACCTTCCACTACGGCGACGACGTCGAGCGCGTCGAGCTGAAGCCGAAGCCCGGCGTGCCGAGCCTGTTCGCGCCGCGGCGCACGGTGCTCGACCCGATCCTGGCCGGGGCCGCTGCCGAGGCCGGCGTCGAGGTGCGCTACGGCGCCGCGGTGGGCGGCCTGCTGTGGCAGGGCGGCCGGGTGGCGGGCGTCGCGGGCAGCTACCGCAACGGCGGCGCCTTCGAGGTGCGGGCGCCGCTGGTCGTCGGTGCCGACGGCGTGCGCTCGCGGGTGGCCGAGGCGGCCGGCGCCGAGTGCGCCTGGCGCGGCGCCGAGGCCGGCGCCTGCATCTACGGCTACTGGCCGGCACGCGGCGAGGACGGCTACGAGTGGTTCTACCGCCCCGGCGTCGGCGCCGGCGTCATCCCCACCGACGGCGGCCAGGTCTGCGTCTGGGCCAGCGCCTCGGCCGGCCGCTTCCTGGGCGAGTACCGCGGCAACCCTGAGCGCGCCTTCGACGCGCTGTTCGCCGAAGGGGCGCCGGAGGCGGTTGCGCGCTTCCCGCGCGCCCGCCGCGACGGCCGCCTGCGCGGCTTCGCCGGCGTCCGCGGCTTCGTGCGCCGGGCGTCGGGGCCGGGCTGGGCGCTGGTCGGCGACGCAGGCACCTTCCGCGACCCGATCAGCGCCCACGGCATCACCGACGCGCTGCGCGACGCCGAGCTGCTGGCCGACGCGGCGGCGGCGGCGCTCGGCGGCGGCGGCGACGCGGCGCTCGCCGCCTACGGCCGCCGCCGCGACGAGGTGACGATGCCGATGGCCACCCTTTGCGACGAGATCGCCGGCTACCGCTGGACCCTGCCCAAGGTGCGCGAGCTGCTGATGGCGCTCAGCAAGGAGATGGGCCGCGAGGCGGAGATGGTCGCCGCCTTCGATGCGGTGACCCACGACCCGGCGGCGCGCGCCGTAGCCTGAAAGGAGACGCCATGATCCCGCAGACCGAGATGCCCGCCGCCCTGCCGTCCCCGCCGCCCGTGCCGCCGCCGAGCGTGCCGCGGCGCTTCCTCGACCTCCTCGCGGCGGGCGACTTCGCGGCGCTCGAAGCGCTGTTCGCGCCCGACGTCTGGCTGCGCGGCCTGCTGGTGCGCGAGGTCCACGAGTCGAGCACCGCCGCCGGCGCCGCCGCGGCCTTCCGCGACTGGGTGGGCAGCCCGCACGGCGCCCGCATGCTGGACGGCGAGCACGAGACGTCGGCCGGCCGCGAGCGCCTGCGCTACCGCTTCCTGGTGCGCCCGAAGTGGGCGCCCGAGCAGTGGCACGTCATCGAGCAGACCGGCTACTGCCGGGTCAAGGAGGGCCGCATCAGCCGCCTCGACGTCGCCTGCACCGGCTACTTCCCGGCCGCCGACGACCTCGTCGCGGCCGCCGGCGTGGACGGGCCGGGCTAGATCCGACGGCGGCTCACTCGGCGCGCAGCACCTCGGCGGGCGCGGTCGAGGCGGCGCGGCGGGCGGGCAGCAGGCTGGCGACGACGGCGACGGCGAGGAGCACGGCGGCGGTGGCGGCGAAGGACCACGGATCGGCCGCCGGGATGCCCCACAGGAACGACTCCAGCGCACCGGTCAGCAGCCAGCCCCCGGCACCGCCGAGAAGGAGGCCGAGCGCCACCAGCCGCAGGCCCTCCGCCACCACCATGCCGCGCAGGTCGCCCGGCGTCGCGCCGAGCGCCTGGCGGATCCCCATCTCGGTGCGGCGGCGGGCGACGGCGTGCGCGAGCAGCGCGAACAGACCGATCGCCGCCAGCACCAGGCAGGCGGCCGAGAACAGGCCGACCAGCGACAGCAGGAAGCGGTTGTCGAGCAGGTAGAGGTCGACGACCCACTGGTGGAGCGGACCGGTCCAGTCGACCGCGGAGGCGGGAGCGAGGGCGGTGATGCGGCGCTGCAGCGGAGGGAGCATCGCGGCCGGATCGCCGGCGGTGGTGAAGAGCAGCGTCATCAGCCGCGTCGGCGACTGCGCGAACGGGAGGTAGAGCTCGTAGCTGGTGGCGTCGAGCTCCTGGCGCGGACCGGCCAAACGGGTGTCGCCGACGACGCCGACGATGCGC
>CAZLBJ010000027.1:0-11812 GCA_964557755.1 uncultured Thermoanaerobaculia bacterium | reverse complement strand
CGTGGCGGACTTCAACTCGTACGGTTCGCGGCGCGGCAACCACGAGGTCATGGTGCGCGGCACGTTCGCCAACGTCCGTCTGCGCAACCAGCTCGCCCCCGGCACCGAGGGCGGCTGGACGCTCTATCAGCCGGGCGGCGAGCTGATGACGATCTACGACGCCTCGGTCATGTACCGGGCGGCCAACGTGCCGCTGCTCGTCATCGCGGGAGCCGAGTACGGCTCGGGCTCCTCCCGCGACTGGGCGGCCAAGGGCCCGCGCCTGCTCGGCGTGCGGGCGGTGATCGCCGAGAGCTACGAGCGCATCCATCGCTCGAACCTGGTGGGCATGGGCGTCGCGCCGCTGCAGTTCCTCGACGGCGAGTCGGCGGCGGGCCTGGGGCTCACCGGCGAGGAGGTCTTCGACGTCGAGGGCCTGGCGGCGGGCCTCGCGGACGGTTTCGCCGGCGGCCGCCGGGTGCGGGTGACGGCGCGCCGCGACGACGGCTCGACGGTGGATTTCGAGGCGGTGGTGCGTCTCGACACGCCGCAGGAGATGGAGTACTACCGCCACGGCGGCATCCTGCAGTACGTGCTGCGCGAGCTGCGTTGAAGGTCGCGCGGCGGGCGCGGAAAAAGCCCCGTGTCGGGGAGGGATCCGACACGGGGGGAGGAGAGGGAGCTGAAGGAGCGATCGGAGCCCTTGGACTCCGGGACAGATCCAACTCCCGTCGATCCATCCACTCGTGAGAACAAGGATCGGCGGTTCCCGATTCCGGAACGGCGGCGATCGGCGGCAGGAGCGTTCTTGAAATGATTGCAGACGATAGGCCCGTGGCGGCGG
Source organism: uncultured Thermoanaerobaculia bacterium (assembly GCA_964557755.1). Lineage (GTDB taxonomy): Bacteria > Acidobacteriota > Thermoanaerobaculia > Multivoradales > JBCCEF01 > CAZLBJ01. The sequence continues at coordinate 10,989 of CAZLBJ010000027.1, read as the reverse complement.
ATTCGACCGCGGATCTTGCAGTATGAGCCGCCGCATCTTCCTCTCCGGTGCCACGGGTTACATCGGCGGCGCCCTGGCGCGGCGCCTGGCGGCGCGCGGCGACGCGGTGCGCGCCTTGGTGCGCGCCACCTCCGACCCGGCGGCGGTGGCGGCGCTGCACGGGCTGGGCGTCGAGACCTTCGTCGGCGACGTCACCGACCGCGCCTCGATGCGCGAGGGGATGGCGGGCGCCGACTGGGTGGTGCACGCCGCCGCCGACCTCGACTTCTACGCCGCCGAGGAGCGGGTGCGCCGCATCAACGTCGAGGGCGCCGACCACGTCGCCTCGCTGGCCTACAAGCTCGGCTGCGGCCGCTTCCTCCTGCTCTCCTCGATCGCCGCCTTCACCGGCAGCCCGCCCGATGGCACGCCGGCCACCGAGGAGACGGCGATGGGCACCGACTTCCCGAGCCTCTACTCGGCGACCAAGCGCGCCGGCGAGGAGGCGGTGCGCGCCTGGACGAAGAAGGGCCTGCGCCTCAATGTCGTGTGGCCGAGCCTGGTCTACGGCCCGCCGGGCAAGAAGGCCGGCGCCAACGCCCTCCTCCGCCTCTTCGCCAGGGGCCGCCTGCCGGTCCTGGTCGGCGCCGACCGACGCACGAGCTGGATCTACCTCGACGACCTGGTCGAGGGGCTGGTGCGCGTGATGGAGCGGGCGGAGCCGGGACGGGACTACCTGATGACGGGCGACGTCGCCACGACGCGCGAGGTGGTCCACCGCACCTGCGAGCTGGCGGGAGTGAAGCCGCCGAAGGTGGAGCTGCCGCTGTGGCTGGCGCGCGTGGCGGCGAAGGCGGGAACCCCGTACTACAAGCTCCGCGGCTTCAAGAACCCGCTGCCGCCTGGGCAGTTGGAGAGCCTCGGCCGGCACTGGGCGTTCGACGACGCGCGGGCGCGGCGGGAGCTGGCGTGGGAGCCGCGGGGGCTGGAGGAAGGGTTGCCGGTGACGGTGGAGCACATCCTCGGGCGGTGACGGGGAGAGGAGGGGAGGGGCGTCAGTGGCGGGGTGGAGTGGGTCCCCGGGCAGGGAACAGCGCGCTACTGCTCGGACTTTGGAGGGGGGCGCGCTTCGGCTTCCGCGGGCCGCCACCGGCGGAGAGCTCCGAAGGCTCTTGCCCTTGGCCCGCTCCAGACGTCCCTGCCCGGGGACCCACTCCACCCCGGCGACCGGCGGTGGCCCCGCACGAAGACTGTGTGCGTTGGTGGCTGCATGGCCGAGGCAGACATTCAGTCTCAGCCACCGTGGGCAACGTCAACTGATTGAAGGCGACACTCTCAGCGAGTGCGGTTCTCTTCGTGGTCGGCTTCTAGGGTGAGTTCGGTGAGGCCGTCGGGTGTTAGGAAGGCGCTGTCGCAGGACTCCTGCTCCAGGCTGGAGCACAGGCGGTAGCTGCCGGGCTCCATGGCGGGCAGGACGAGGTCGGCGCCGTCCGCCGCCGGCAGGCCGTGGACCCGTGCCCAGCGGCGGAGGGGCGCGACGTGGAACCAGCCTTCGCCGTGTCCGAGCAGGACCGATCCGAGCGGCACTTCTTCGAGCCGGAGCGCGAGACTGCCGCCGAGGTCGTCGACGAAGATCTCCGGCTGCGACTCCGGCGCCCACCGCATCAGCCGGGCACCGCGTCCGAAGGCGAGCACCATCACGTCGAGCCACTCGCTGTCCGCCGGGACCCTTGCCGTGAAGTCGCCGAGCGGTCCGGTGGTCGCCTGGACGTACGGCATCTGTCGCGGTGCGGCGACTTCGGCACGGATCCAGACCTCCGCGCCGGGAACCGGACCGTCGCGAGAGACGACGCGGCCACTCCACGACCGCACGCCGAGCAGGCGAAGCTCGACCTCCCGGGGCTCGCCCGTGGATGCGACGGTGGCCGTCGAAGTGCCACTCTCTCCTCCGCGGAAGGCGGTGAGACCGTAGCGGCCTTCGGGGAGGCCGTGGAACCGGAAGCGCCCTCTTTGGTCGGTCAGGGTGCTCGAGCCACGGACCGACGTGTCGGGGTCCCAGGCCCTCACCGTCACGCGTTTCGCCGGCTCTCCGTCCGCGCCGCGGACGATGCCGGCGAGGGTGGTGTCGGGAACCTCGAGGTCGAGATGGGCGGGGCCGCCCGGCGGCGCCTCCACCGTCACGACGTCGATCTCCTGCTGCGCGCCGTCGCGTTCGAAGAGCACGGACACCGACCACAGGCCCTCTTCCGGGAGCCAGCCGAGGAAGCGGCCGTCGTGGTCGGAGTAGAGGAGGATGGACCGTCGATCGGCGGGATCGCTGAAGGTGATCCGCGCACGCACCGGCTCACCTCCACGGCTGATCGCGCCCTCGACGGCGACGTGGGGAAGGTCGACCTCCACCGTCTGCGGTCCCCCCGAGACCTCGACGTCCCGGGAGTGCCACCGTTCGCCGTCCGGACCGCCCACCAGCAGGCGGTAGAGGCCGGGCACCGGTTCCGAGCTGAACCAGGTGCCGAGGGCGTCCGTTTCGCCTTCGAGGTGGGGGAGGCGCTGATCCTGGGCGACGAGCTGCAACTTCCAGGGCTTGCCGTAGTAGGACGAGGGCGGGTCGAGGCGGACCGTCAGCAGAGCGGGTCGCTCGAGCACGATCGGCTCGCCGAGGTCGGTCTCACGGCCGGCCAGCACCGAGATCGGCTTCAGCCGGACCGGCGCGAAGTCCGGACCGCGCACCGAGATCACGTACATGCCGGCCGTCAGATCGCGGAACTGGAAGAACCCGTGCCGGTCCGGAGCCGTGTCCTGGACCAGTTGCTCGAAGCGGGCGGCGTCCGGGGAGTCGTCCACCGAGGCCGGCGCGAGCTCGACCTCGACGTCCCCAGGGTCCAGGAGCCCTTCCGCAGCCTGTACGAAGCCGAAGACCGCGGCTCCCGGCTGCAAAGGGACGTCCCCGAGACTGCTCGATCGGCCGGCGCTCACCTCGACGTTCCAGCGGAACACGGAAGCGAAGCCCGGCGCCTCGAGGCGCAGGTCGAGGAGCCCTGCCGGCACGTCGCAGGTCCAGCCGCCATCCTCCCGGACCGGGCACCCGACCTCGCCGCTCGACGAGTCCTCCGGGGATGTCGGCGTACGACCCGGAGCGAACCTGCGCCTCTTGCCGCCCCTTTCCAACCCGGGTGCGAAGGTGACCGACAGCTCCGGAGGAAGGGCGCCGTGGCTCGTGTGGAGCCTTCCGGAGAGCGCGCCCGTGGGATGGAGCGGCATTTCGATCCGCCGCGGACTGGTGGAGGAGATCGTGGTGTCCGCGCTCCAGAACCCCGGGAGCCGAACGCCGACCTTCCAGACCCCGTCGTCCGGCAGCTCCACCTCGACGGAGCCGGGAACGTCGATCGGCGCGACCCTCGGCGACCCACCGCCGTCCGGGTACGGCTCCATGACCAGGGTTGCCCTGAGTGGCAGCTCACCCCCGGACGAGGTCGCCGGTGCCATCAACCGCGTCTCGATCTCGAAACGCCCCTGAGCTTCCGCGGCCTGCACCGGCCGGGGGAGCAAGCTGATCGCGAGCAGCGGCAGAAGCGCCAGGACTTCTACACGAGCAGGCATTGGCCGTCGGTGTCGCAGCCGTACGCGTCGACGACGCAGGAACTATGCCCTCCGTCATTGACGAGGATGCAGGTGTCGCCGCCGGGCTGCCCCTCGGGACCGTCAGGAATCCAAGAGCACTCCTTGCATCCCGGAGTCCAGCCACCGCCCCCACCTCCGCCACCTTCGCAGTAGGGGTCGTTCGAGCCGAGGCAGCCACCCGGCGGAGGAGGCTCCGGCCTGGTTTCGGGCTCGTAGGCAAAGGCCTGAGGGGACCCTGCGAGGACCAGGACCAAGAGAAGTGTCGCGCCCAGAAGTGTTCGCGGGATACGTATCATCACTAAATCCTCCTTCAGATTATTAAGTTGATTAAGCTTAGATTAGCACCTTCGAGAAAGTCAACCCCCGAGCCCTCCGGGAGTGGCTCATTGAGCAACCCCGTCCGATAGACTCTCCCGCCATGGCGAAGAGCGACGAGTCCGGGCGCGGGACGGTGCTGGTGGTGGACGACGAGGCGGCGATCCGCGACAGCCTGCGGATGATCCTCGAGTACGAGGGCTACGGCGTCGAGGAGGCGGTCAACGGGGCGCAGGCTCTGGCGCGGGTGGCCGACCGGCCGCCCGACGCCGTCGTGCTCGACATCAAGATGCCGGAGATGGACGGCCTCGAGGTGCTCACCGCCTTCGCCGAGCGCGGCTACGCGATGCCGGTGCTGGTGATCAGCGGCCACGCCGACGTGCCCACCGCCGTCGAGGCCACCCGCCGCGGCGCTTTCGACTTCTTCGAGAAGCCGCTGCAGCGCGACCGCGTCCTGCTGTCGCTGCGCAACGCCATCCAGTCGCACCGTCTGGAGGCCGAGAACCGCAGCCTGCGCACCGAGTCGGACGAGCTGGTCGGCGCCTCCGCCCCCATGCGGCGGCTGCGCGAGACGGTGGAGAAGGCGGCGCCGACGCCCGCCACCGTGCTCATCACCGGCGAGAGCGGCACCGGCAAGGAGTTGGTGGCGCGCGCCATCCACCAGGGTTCGCCGCGCGCCGGCAAGCCGCTGGTGCAGGTCAACTGCGCCGCCATCCCCGACGAGCTGATCGAGTCGGAGCTGTTTGGCCACGAGAAGGGCAGCTTCACCGGCGCCGTGCGCAAGCAGACCGGCAAGTTCGTCTCCGCCCACGGCGGCACCATCTTCCTCGACGAGGTGGGCGACATGTCGCCGCGCACCCAGGCCAAGGTGCTGCGCGTGCTGCAGAACGGCGAGGTCGAGCCGGTCGGTGCCGAGAAGACGGTGCGCGTCGACGTGCGGGTGATCGCCGCCACCAACCGCGACCTCGAGGACGAGATCGCCGGCGGCCGCTTCCGCGAGGATCTGTTCTACCGCCTCAACGTCATCCCGGTGCGCACGCCGCCGCTGCGCGAGCGGCTGGAGGACGTGCCGGTGCTCGTCGATTACTTCGTGCGCCGCTACTCGCGGCAGAACAACTACCGGCCGAAGGAGCTCGAGCCGGCGGCGCTCTCCTACCTCCAGGCGCTGCCCTGGCGCGGCAACGTGCGCGAGCTCAAGAACCTGGTCGAGCGCCTGCTCATCCTCGCCCCCGGCGACGCCATCACCCAGGACGACGTGCTCACCGTCACCGGCGGCACCCGCCCCGACGTCGAGGGCGCCGTCTTCGCCGCCACCACCCTGCGCGAGTTCCGCGAGACGGCGGAGCGCATGTTCATCCTCCGCAAGCTCGACGAGAACGACTGGAACGTCACCCAGACCGCGCAGTCGATCGACACGCCGCGCTCGAACCTCTACAAGAAGCTCGACCAGTACGAGATCCGCCGCGAGGACCACGAGGGATGAGCGCGGTTGCGGCGAACGACGGCGGCGCCGCCTGGCGGGCGCGCCTGGAGGCGAGCGGCGCCCTGGTGCGCGGCCACTTCGAGCTCTCCTCGGGCCGCCACTCCGACGCCTACGTGCAGTGCGCCCGCCTGCTCGAGGACCCGGCGCGGGCGCGCGCCGCCGGCGAGGCGCTGGCGGCGAAGCTCCGCGCCGAGTTGGGCGCGGCGCCGGACTCGGTGCTGGCGCCGGCGATGGGCGCGCTGCTGATCGGCCACGAGACGGCGGCGGCGCTCGGGGTGCCCTTCCGCTTCACCGAGCGCGACGGCGAGGGGCGCATGGCGCTGCGCCGCGGCTTCCACCTGCGGCACGGCGAGCGGGTGGCGATCGTCGAGGACGTGGTGACCTCCGGCCGCTCGACGCGCGAGACGGCGGAGCTGGCGCGTTCCATGGGCGCCGAAGTGCTGGCGGTGGGCGCCATCCTCGACCGCAGCGGCGGCGCCAACCCCTTCGACGTCCCCTTCGTCGCCCTCGCCGCCCTCGACCTGCCGACTTGGCCGGCGCAGGAGTGCCCGCTGTGCGCCGAAGGTCGGCCGGTGGAGAAGCCGGGCTCGCGGCCGGGGTAGGCCGGGCGGCGGCTCAGCCGGCGAGGCCGAGGCCGCGGGTGTGGCGGCCGAGGCGCTGGCGGAAGACGTCGTCCATCGCCCGCTGGAGGGCGCCGAGGCGGCCGTGCTCGTCGACCTCGGCGGCGGTGACGTGCACCGGCCAGTCGAAGTCGACGCCGTCGAGCACGGTGAAGGTGAGGCGGTGCTTCTCGTCGTCCCAGGTAGGCTGGCCGTCGCCCGCCAGCTCCCAGCCGGTGGGCAGGTAGCTGTGGACCTCGTCCAGGGTGTAGGTCGGTCGTTCCATGACGCCCGCTATCTTGTCGCAAAGCCACCGGTGTTGGAAGACCGGCGGGGGAAGAGCTGGTAGTGTTGCCCCATGCACATCGAGCTGAGCGAGGAGCACCGGCTGCTCCAGGAGTCCGTGCGGCGCTTCGCCGAGGAGGTGGTGGCGCCGCGCGCCAAGGAGATCGACGAAACCGGGGAGTTCCCCCGCGACTTCTACGATCAGGCCGGCGAGCTGGGCCTCGCCGGCGTCGCCGTGCCCGAGGCGTGGGGCGGCGCCGGCATGGACACCGTGGCCTACTGCCTGGTGATCGAGGAGGTCAGCCGCGCGTGCGCCACCAGCGGCGTCATCCTCTCGGTCAACAACTCGCTGGTCTGCGACCCGATCCTCAAGTGGGGCAACGACGACCAGAAGGCGCGCTTCCTCACCCCGCTCGCCGCCGGCGAGCTGCTGGGCTGCTTCGGTCTCACCGAGCCCGGCGCCGGCTCCGACGCCGCCAGCCTGCGTACCACGGCGCGCCGCGACGGCGACCACTACGTCCTCAACGGCGAGAAGGTGTTCATCACCAACGGCACCGACGCCGACGTCGCCCTCGTCTTCGCCAGCGTCGACCTCGACAAGAAGCACCGCGGCATCACCGCCTTCCTGGTGCCCACCGGCGCCGACGGCTTCACCTGCGGCGGCCACGAGTTCAAGCTCGGCGTCAACGCCTCCGGCACCACCTGGCTGAACTTCGAGGAGGTGCGCGTGCCGGTGGCGGACCGCCTGGGCGAGGAAGGCGAGGGCTTCAAGATCGCCATGGCGACACTCGACGGCGGCCGCGTCGGCATCGCCGCGCAGGCGGTGGGCATCGCCCGCGGCGCCATGGAGGAGGCGCTGGTCTACGCCCAGGAGCGCGAGCAGTTCCAGCAGCCGCTGGCGAAGTTCCAGGCCATCCAGTTCTACCTCGCCGACATGGCCACCGAGCTCGACGCCGCGCGCCTGCTCACCTGGAAGGCGGCGTGGGCGAAGGACCACCTCAAGCGCTACACGCTGGAGGCAGCGCAGGCGAAGCTCTTCGCCTCGGAGATGGCGCAGCGGGTGACCAACAAGGCGCTGCAGATCCACGGTGGCTACGGCTACACCAAGGAATACAACGTCGAGCGCTACTTCCGCGACGCCCGCATCACCGAGATCTACGAGGGCACCAGCGAGATCCAGAAGATGGTGATCGCCGACTGGGTCGTGAACCGCGCCTAGGGCGCCGGAGAACGCCATGGCCGTCGCCGAGCCCGCCACACAGTCTTCCCTTCCGGCCGCCGTCGATTTCGCGCTGAGCGGGGACCAGGAGCTGATCCGCGAGCAGGTGCGGCGCTTCGCCGAGGAGCGCATCCTCCCCGGCGAGATGGAGCGCGACCGCGAGCACCGGTTCCCCGACGAGATCGTCGCCGAGCTCGGCGAGCTGGGCCTCCTGGGCATGCTGATCGGCGAGGAGCACGGCGGCTCCGGCCTCGACCCGCTGACCTACTGCCTGGCGGTCGAGGAGCTGGCGCGCATCTCGCCGTCGGTGGCGGTGACGATGAGCGTCACCAACTCGGTGTGCGCCTGGCCGGTGGCGCGCTTCGGCAGCGCCGAGCTCCAGGCGCGGGTGCTGCCCGACCTCGCCGCCGGCGCCCTCGGCGGTTTCGGCCTCACCGAGCCCGGCGCCGGCTCCAACCCCGCCGGCATGCGCACCCGCGCCGGGCGCGACGGCGACTCCTGGGTGCTCGACGGCGAGAAGGCGTGGATCACCAACGCCGGCCTGGCGCGCTGGTACGTGGTGGTGGCGGTGACCGACCCGGAGGCCGGCCACCGTGGCCTGTCGGCCTTCGCCGTCCCGGGCGACGCGCCGGGCTTCGGCGTCGGCCAGCCGGAGGAGAAGATGGGGCTGCGCTCCTCGCGCACGGCGCCGATCCACTTCTCCGCCTGCCGCGTCCCGGCGGCCAACCTGCTCGGCGAGGAGGGGCAGGGGTACAAGATCGCGCTCGCCACCCTCGACCACTCGCGCCTCGGCATCGCCGCGCAGTGCGTCGGCATCCACCAGCGGGCGCTCGAGCTGGCGGTTGCGTACGCCAAGGAGCGGCGGCAGTTCGGGCGCCCGATCGCCGAGCACCAGGGGGTGGCGTTCAAGCTCGCGCAGATGGCCACCGAGCTGGCGGCGGCGCGGGCGCTGACCTGGCACGCCGCTTCGGTGGCGGCGGAGCCGCGGCCGCACCCGCAGGCCGGCCGGTTCGCATCGCAGGCCAAGCTCTACGCCAGCGAGGCCGCCAACCGCGCCGTCGCCGAGGGCGTGCAGGTGCACGGCGGCAACGGCTTCCACGCCGACTACGAGATCTCCCGCCTCTACCGCGACGCCCGGGTGACCACCATCTACGAGGGCACCAGCGAGATGCAGCGCCTGGTCATCGCCCGCCACCTGCTGCGCTGAGCCTCCGGCGCCTCAGTTCGGGCCGCCGACCACCACCCTCTGGTGGACGTAGGACTCGGTGCCGCCGACCTCGTCCCACACGCCGACCACCAGGCTGGCCGGGCCGGGGCGCATCTCGAGCTCGACGCCGTAGCCGAGGTCGCGGCCCTGGCCCTCGGCCATCTGCGCCCGCGGGATGGCGACGTCGCGCGCCAGGCGGGTGACCTCCGAGGCGCGCCCCTCCGCGTCGCGCACGGCGACGAAGATCTGGACGCGGCCGGCCATCTCGTCCTGCCGCGGCAGCAGGGTCACCGCCTGCGCCGGGATGCGCACCAGGATCGGCACCAGCCAGCGCCGGCCCTTCTTCTTCGGCTCGCCGAACTGGAGCTGGACGCCCATCGGGTTCGACTCCCAGCCCTGCAGCAGGAAGGCGGTGGCGCGGTCGGCCACCCGCTCCTGCGGCGGCTTGTCGACGTAGCCGTCGCGGTGGCGCACGCTGAGGCCGGGCCGCTTCACCCGCACCTCGACGTCGTGGTAGGCGCCGTCGCCGGGGTGCGGCGACGGGAAGCCCAGCGAGTAGAAGGTCTGGAAGTCGCGCAGCAGGCCGTCGACGGCGCCGCGGAAGTCGGCGGTGTTGATGATCGCCTGGCCGCCGGTCTCCTCCGCCATCTCCATCAGCGGCTCCTGCAGGTTGGCGTCGCGGTCGAAGTCGAAGGAGGCGGAGTTGGCGAAGTCGGCGACGCCGGCGCTCTGCGCGTCGAGGAAGAAGTCGCCGCCCGGGCCGCGGGCGTCGAAGGTGTAGAGGGTGATCTCGTGTGCGTTGGCCTCGGCGGCGACCTGCTGGTAGAGGTAGCGCAGGTCGTAGTCCTGGCCGCGCGCCTCGGCGGCCGAGCCGAAGATCAGCGAGGTGAGCTCCGCCCCCGGCCGGCGCGGGATGCCGCCGCTGACGTAGAGCGCCGCCTTGCGGCCGCTGATGCCGGCCAGTCCGCGCACCGCCGAGCGCAGCGCGGCGTAGGCGCCGCGCGCCTCGAGCAGCCGCTCCTGGCGGTAGACGGCGACGTCGCCGACGCCGGCGTTGGGCACCTGCTCGGCGAACTCCTGGCGGATGCGGCTGATCAGCACGCGCAGCTGGGTGTCGGCGGTCTGCCGCCGGGTGGGCGTCTTCTCGAGCTCGTCGACGCCGCGCTCGAGCGCCTCGGTGTCGCCGGTGAACGGCTGCACCACCTGCAGGTTGCCGTCGTAGCCCACCAGCATCACCTGGTCGCCGGCGGCGGCGCGCTCGACCACCAGCAGCCGCAGCTCGTCGAGCACCCGCTTGCGCTCGCCGGGCAGCAGGTGGACGTGGTCGACGTAGGCCATCAGGAACAGCGGGCGGCGGCGGGCGGGGGCGGCGTCGCCGGCCTCGGCGGCGGCCGGCGGTGTCTCGGCGAGCGGCTGCGGAGCGTCGCCGGCGTCCGCCGTCGGCAGCTCGGGGACGGTGCGCGCCGCCGCCTCCGAGACGAAGAAGTTGGTCAGCGGCACCGGCTCGCCGTCCACCCGCAGCTCGAAGTCGTCGCGGGTCAGGCCGGCGACCGGGTTGCCGTCGCGGTCGGTGACGAAGACCTCGACGTTGACGAGGTTGACGTCGACGCGGTCGAGGAAGGTCGAGAGGTCCCCTTCCTGGGCGGCGGCGGGGGCGGCGAGGCCGGCGAGGAGCGAGAGCATCGGCAGGAGCGGCCGGCGCGGGCGGGCGGTGCGGTGACGTCGGAACATCGACAGGGCCTCCGGGTCGTGCGGCGAACGTGGCGTCTCGTAGCGGTCGACATACTAGTAGAACGAGGGGCGGCGTTAGCAAGGAGCGGGCGGCCGGAGAGATTCGCTAGAATCCCGCCCGTGCACCCCGACACCTCCGTCGACGTGCGCCGCCTCGAGCGGCCGCACCCGAACCTGCTCGGCTACTACGCCCTCGGCTCGCTGCTGCTCGGGCCGCTGTTCTTCGTGCCGCTGATCCCCCTCTACTTCCGCTACCACTCGCTGCGCTACCAGTTCGACGACGAGGGGGTGTCGATGCGCTGGGGCATCCTCTTCCGGCGCGAGATCCACCTCACCTACGCGCGCATCCAGGACATCCACCTGACCAGCAACGTCGTCGAGCGCTGGCTGGGGCTGGGGCGGGTGCAGGTGGGTACAGACCGGCCACATAGGTAACAGATCAGACCGGGGACATGGGTGACACTCTGAGAGAGCATCGAGCGCCTGAGGAGGTGCTTGATGCCCTGGAAGGAGACGACACCCGTGGACCAGAGACTGCGATTCATCGCGG
>CAZLBJ010000026.1:0-4775 GCA_964557755.1 uncultured Thermoanaerobaculia bacterium | reverse complement strand
GGAGCATGCATCAACCGAATCCGGGGGCGAAGCGCAGCGAGCCCCCGGCGCGCCTCGCGGCGGCCCCCGGACCGGCGACACCCCACGCCCCCCTCACCACCGCCGGCCATCCGCGCGACACGCGCACTCGGCGCGCGCATCCATCTCCTTCGTGGGATTCGGGGGCTTGGCAGGAGGCTGGCATTATAGAGTCCCCTGCGCCTGGCCCGGTCCCTCCGCCGGCGCCGAAAGGACCCTTCCTTGTTCGACCTCTTCTTCCAGTCTCCCGCCGGCTCGCCGCTGCTCTGGGGGACCTTCTTCGCCGTCGTCCTGGTGATGCTGGCGCTCGACCTCGGGGTCTTCCACCGCGAGGAGCACGTGGTCGGCACCAAGGAGGCGGCGATCTGGACGGCGGTGTGGATCGGGCTGTCGCTCGCCTTCAACGCCTGGATCTTCATCGAGGACGGCAAGCAGCCGGCGCTCGAGTTCCTGACCGGCTACCTGATCGAGAAGTCGCTGTCGGTCGACAACATCTTCGTCTTCATCGTCCTCTTCGACTACTTCCGGGTGCCGCGGCAGTACCACCACCGGGTGCTCTTCTGGGGCATCCTCGGCGCCCTGGTGATGCGCGCGCTGTTCATCGGCATCGGCGCCGCCCTGGTGTCGCGCTTCGACTGGATCCTCTACGTCTTCGGCGCCTTCCTGGTCTACACCGGCTACAAGATCGTGCGCGACAAGGGCACCGAGATCGACCCGGCGCACAACCCGGTGGTGCGCTTCTTCCAGCGCTTCGTGCCGCTGACCCACGAGTACCACGGCAAGCACTTCGTGGTGCGCGTCGGCGGCGCGCTGATGGCGACGCCGCTCTTGCTCGTGCTGGTGGTCGTCGAGGCCACCGACGTCGTCTTCGCCGTCGACTCGATCCCCGCCATCTTCGGCGTCACCACCGACCCGTTCCTGGTCTTCACCTCGAACATCTTCGCCATCCTCGGCCTGCGCGCGCTCTACTTCCTGCTCGCCGACCTGATGGGCCGCTTCCGCTATCTGCCCTACGGGCTGGGCGCGGTGCTGGTGTTCATCGGCCTCAAGATGCTGGTCCACGACTGGGTGCACGTGCCGATCGAGGTGTCGCTGGGCGGCGTCGTGCTGCTGCTCGGAGCGGCGGTCGCGGCGTCGCTGCTGTGGCCCGGCGAGGCGCCGGACGAGCCGCCCCCGACGCCACCCGAAGAGCCGCCGGACGCGGGCTTTTGACCACCCGGTCAGGTGTTGCGCCTCCCCCGGGGGGCAGGTAGGATCGGCCGCGGTTCCACTTCTTCAACGATACCGATACCGCCCAACGGAAGGCTCACCCGATGAAAGTCTTCGTGCCGAAGGAACGGCGGCCGGGAGAGACGCGCGTCGCGGCCACTCCCGAGACCGTCAAGAAGTTGATCAAGCAGGGGCTGGCCGTCGCCGTCGAGCCCGGCGCCGGCGACCGCTCCTTTTTCACCGATGCCGCATACGAGGCGGCCGGCGCCACCCTCGCCGCCGGCGGCGCGTGGGGGGACGCCGACGTGGTGCTCACCGTCGGCCCGCCGCCGGCCGACGCCGCCGCCCGCCTGAAGAACGGCGCCGTCCTCGTCGGCCTGCTGGCGCCGCACCAGAACCTCGACCTGGTGCGCACGCTGGCCGACCGCAAGGTCAGCGCGCTGGCCATGGAGCTGGTGCCGCGCATCAGCCGCGCGCAGACGATGGACGCGCTGTCGTCGCAGGCGTCGATCGCCGGCTACAAGGCGGTCCTTCTGGCCGCCAACCGGCTGCCCAAGTACTTCCCGCTGCTGATGACCGCCGCCGGCACCATCCCGCCCGCCAAGGTGGTGGTGATGGGCGCCGGCGTCGCCGGCCTGCAGGCGATCGCCACCGCCAAGCGCCTCGGCGCCCAGGTCGAGGTCTCCGACATCCGCGCCGCGGTCAAGGAGCAGGTCGAGTCGCTGGGCGGCAAGTTCATCGAGCTGCCGATGGAGGAGAGCGGCGAGGGCGCCGGCGGCTACGCCAAGGAGATGGGCGAGGACTTCCTGCGCCGCCAGCGCGAGATCGTCGCCCGCCACCTGGCCGCCGCCGACGTCGTGATCACCACCGCGCTGGTGCCCGGCAAGCCGGCGCCGAAGCTGGTCAGCGAGGAGATGGTGGCCGGCATGAAGGACGGCGCGGTGATCGTCGACCTCGCCGTCGAGCAGGGCGGCAACTGCGCACTGTCGCGCGCCGACGAGGAAGTTGTGGCCGGCGGCGTGCTGATCCTCGGCCCGTCGAACCTCGCCGCCGAGATGCCGCACGACGCCTCCACCTTCTACGCCCGCAACGTCCTCGCCCTGCTCGCCGGAATGGTCTCCGACGGCACGGTGTCCCTCGACCTCGGCGACGAGGTCGTCGACGGCGCGCTGCTCACCCACCAGGGCGAGGTGCGCCACGCCGCCACCGCGGAACGGCTCGGAAAGGTGACCGCATCATGATGGGCCCGCTGCTGATCAGCATCTACGTCTTCGTCCTCGCCATGTTCGTCGGCCGCGAGATCATCACCAAGGTGCCGCCGACGCTGCACACGCCGCTGATGTCCGGCGCCAACGCCATCTCCGGCATCACCATCGTCGGCGCCCTGCTGGTGGCGCAGTCCGCCGAGCCGTCGGTGTCGAACATCGTCGGCATGGTCGCCATCGTCCTCGCCACCGTCAACGTCGTCGGCGGCTTCCTGGTCACCGACCGCATGCTCGCGATGTTCGGGCAGAAGAAGAAGAGGTAGGCCATGGAGCTCGAGACCGGCTTCGTCCACTCCACGATCGTCCCCGTCCTCTACCTGCTCTCCGCCGTCACCTTCATCTTCGGCATCAAGGGGCTGACCCGCGTGCGCACGGCGCGGCGCGGCAACCTCTACGCCGCCGTCGCCATGCTGGTGGCGGTGGTGGCGACGCTGCTCGACATGGGTCTCGTCGACTACCGCTGGATCCTCGCCGGCCTGGTGGTCGGCGGCTCGATCGGCGCCTTCGCCGCCTTCAAGGTGGCGATGACCGACATGCCCGAGATGGTGGCGCTGTTCAACGGCTGCGGCGGCGGCGCCTCGGCGCTGGTCGCCATCTCGGTGCTGTGGGTGAACATCATCGAGGAGCCGGTCGCCGGCGGCGTCACCGCGGCCGTCGCGCTGGGCGCCGACTCGGCGGTGTCGACGGTGCTCGGCATCCTGATCGGCGCCGTCACCCTGTCGGGCTCGGTGGTCGCCTACCTGAAGCTGCAGGGCAAGATCTCCGGCCAGCCGATCCTGCTGCCGGGACGGCACGCGGTGAACCTGCTGCTGTTCGCCGGCGCCCTGGCGGTCGGCGGCTGGTTCGTCTTCTTCACCCCCGATCCCTTCGCGATCGGCGCCGGCGCCCTGGTGGTGACGCTGCTCGCCGCCGTCCTCGGCGTCATGCTGGTGATCCCGATCGGCGGCGCCGACATGCCGGTGGTGATCTCGCTGCTCAACTCCTACTCGGGGCTGGCGGCGTCGGCCACCGGCTTCGTCCTCAACAACAACGTGCTGATCATCTCCGGCGCCCTGGTCGGCGCCTCCGGCCTGATCCTCACCCAGATCATGTGCGTGGCGATGAACCGCACCCTCGCCAACGTGCTGTTCGGCGGCTTCGGCATGCAGGAGGTCAAGGCGAGCGGGCCGGCGTCCGACTACGGCACGGTGCGCTCGTACAGCGCCGAGGAAGCGGCGATGATCCTCGAGTCGGCGGAGAGCGTCGTCTTCGTGCCCGGCTACGGCCTCGCCGTCGCCCAGGCGCAGCACGTGGTGCGCGAGCTGGCCGACCTGCTGGCGGCGCGCGGCACCACGGTGGCCTACGGCATCCACCCAGTGGCCGGGCGCATGCCGGGGCACATGAACGTGCTGCTGGCCGAAGCCGACGTGCCCTACGAACAGCTCCTGGAGATGGACGACGTCAACCCGCGCTTCAAGGAGACCGACGCGGTGGTCATCGTCGGCGCAAACGACGTGGTCAACCCGGCGGCTGAGAGCGACCCGGCGAGCCCGATCGCCGGCATGCCGGTGCTCAAGGTGTGGGACGCGCAGACCACCATCGTCATCAAGCGCTCGTTGTCGCCCGGCTTCGCCGGCATCAAGAACGAGCTCTTCGAGTACGACAACAACATCATGATCTTCGGCGACGCCAAGGAGGTGCTGCAGGGGCTGGTGGCCGAGCTCAAGCAGGCCGCGGCGGCCTGACGGCGCCGGACCCCACGGCGGCCGACGCCATGGGCGGGCAACAGGTCCAGAACGAGCAGGACGCGGAGCAGCTCCGGCGCTTCGTGCAACGCCTGCTGGTCGACCTGCGCGCCCTCGAGACGATGCTCGCCGGCGGCGGCATCGAGCGCGGCGTGCGCCGCGTCGGGGCCGAGCAGGAGGTCTTCCTGGTCGGCCCCGACTACCGCGCCGCGCCGCTCGCCATGGAGCTGCTCGAGGAGCTCGCCGGCCTGCCGGTCACCACCGAGCTGGGCCTGTTCAACCTCGAGATCAACCTCGACCCGCTGCCGCTGACCGGCGACAGCCTGTCGCGCCTCGAGCGGCAGCTCGTCGAGCTGCTGGAACGGGTGCGCGAGGCGGCGGCGGCGCACGGCGCCCGGGTGGTGCTCACCGGCATCCTGCCGACCCTCGACAAGAGCGACCTGACGCTGCGCAACATGACGCCGCGGCCGCGCTACCGCGCCCTGAACGAGGCGGTGCAGCGGCTGCGCGGGCGCGAGCTCGAGCTGCGGGTGAAGGGCGCCGACGAGCTCCACCTGAC
>CAZLBJ010000025.1:0-16222 GCA_964557755.1 uncultured Thermoanaerobaculia bacterium | reverse complement strand
GGGCGCGAGCGGCGACCTGGCGCCGTTGGCGCATCTCGCCCTGCCGCTGATCGGACGGGGTCGGTTGCGTCACGCCGGCCACGAGAGCGCCGCCGGGGAAGCCCTGGCGGCGGCCGGCATCCCACCCCTGGTCCTCGCTCCCAAGGAGGGGTTGGCCCTGATCAACGGCACCCAGGCGATGACCTCGCTGCTCGCCCTGGCGGTGCTCGAGGCGCGCCGCCTGGTGCGCGCCGCCGACTTGGTGGGCGCGCTGTCCACCGACGCCCTGCGGGGCACCGACGCCGCCTTCGACGAGCGCCTCCACCGCCTGCGCCCGCACCCCGGTCAACAGGCTTCCGCCGCCAACCTGTGGCGCCTCCTCCAGGGCTCCGCCATCCGCGACTCGCACCGCCTGAACGACGTGCGCGTGCAGGACCCCTACAGCGTGCGCTGCATGCCGCAGGTGCACGGCGCCGTGCGCGACGTGCTGGACGACGTCGAGCGGAAGGTCCTGATCGAGATGAACTCGGTGACCGACAACCCGCTGGTCTTCGCCGGCGCCGACGGCGCGGGCGGCGAGCTGATCTCCGGCGGCAACTTCCACGGCGAGCCGATGGCGCTGGCCGCCGACGTGCTGGCCATCGCCCTCGCCGAGCTCGGCTCGATCAGCGAGCGGCGCACCGAGAAGCTCACCAACACCCACTTCTCCGGCCTGCCGCCCTTCCTGGTGCGCGACGCCGGCCTCAACTCGGGCTTCATGATCGCCCAGGTGACGGCAGCGGCGCTGGTCAGCGAGACGAAGGGGCTGTGCCACCCGGCGTCGGTCGACTCGATCCCCACCTCGGCCGACAAGGAGGACCACGTGTCGATGGGCATGGGCGCGGCGCTCAAGCTCGGCCGCGTGGTCGACAACGTGCGCCGCGTGCTGGCCATCGAGCTGGCCGCCGCGGCGCAGGGCGTCGACCTGCTGCGGCCGCTGCGCACCAGCGAGCCGCTCGAGGCGCTGCACGCCGAGGTGCGGCGGCGCATCGCGCGGTGGGACGAGGACCGCGAGATGGCCCCTGACCTCGCCGCCATGGAGGAGCTGCTGCGCGGCGGCCTCGACCCCCACCTCGCTGGCCTGTGCTGAGCCGCCGTTCCCCATACCGCTAACATCGAGCTTCCATGTACCGACTCGTCGCCTACTCGCCCGACGGCGTGCGCCGCTTCCCGCTGCACCGCAGCCCGCTGGTGCTCGGCTCGGAGGCGGGGTGCGACATCCAGCTCCCGTACACCGGCGTCGCCCGGCGCCACGCGCGGCTGACGCTGGACGACGGCGACCTCCACATCGAGGACCTGGGCAGCCGCAAGGGCGTGCTGGTGGCGGGGGAGAAGGTGCGCGAGGCGCACTTCGAGGTCCTCGACGAGGTGCGCCTGGGCTCGGTGACCCTGCTGGTCGAGGACGTGGTGCCGGAAACGGTGCCGGCGCCGCCCGCCGCCGAGCCGGCGGCGGCTCCGGCGGTGCCGACCCTCGGAGCCGAAGGGATGATCGGGCACCTGGTGCGGGTCACCGAGTGGGTGCTCACCGACGTCGAGAGCCGGCGCACCGCCGAGTCGATGGTCGGCGACCTGCTGCGCGACCTCGGCGGCGGCGTCCTGTTGCTGCTCCACGGCGACCTCGACGAGGCCGGCGTCAAGCTCCTGGTGGCGAGCGACGAGAGCTGGCTGGCCAGCGGCGAGCGGCTGGTCGAGCAGGTGCGCCGCCACGTCGCGGCCGAGGGCTCGGCGGCGGATCCTCCGCTCGGCGGCCCCGGCACCGGCGGCGCCTTCGTCGGCACCCTCGCCGGCGAGCCGGCGTGGATCTGCTTCCAGTTCTTCGTCGCCGTCGAGCGCGCCTACGTGCAGGTGATCGCGCTGCCGCGCTTCCGCCCCAACGGCTGGAGCCCGGTGGCCTCGCTGCGCGCCCTCGGCGACCTCCTGATCCTCGGCCTGGTGCACCACGTTGGCTGGTACGAGCCGATCCTGCCCGGCCACCAGGGGCGCCAGGGACTGGTGCTCGACCCCGGCCTGGTGGTGGGGGAGTCGCCGGCCATGCAGCGCGTCGTCGAGCAGATCCGCGCCGCCGTCGACCCGCCGGTGTGCGTGCTGCTGCGCGGCGAGGCGGGGGTGGGCAAGGAGGCGCTGGCGCGCTCGATCCACCTCTCCAGCCCGCGGCGCAACGGGCCGCTGGTGCACGCCACCTGCGCCGGCGCCTCGCCGGCCCACGTCGAGGCCGACCTCTTCGGCGCCGAGGTGGCGGGCAAGAGCGGCCCGGTGCGCCGCGAGGGCAAGCTCCTGCTCGCCGACGGCGGCACCCTCTACCTCGATGACATCGAGGCGCTGCCGCTCGACCTGCAGGCGCGGCTGGTGCGCTTCCTGCGCTCCGGCGACGTCGAGCCGGCGGGCAGCCGCGAGGCGCGCAAGGTCGACGTGCGCATCGTCGCCGCCAGCCGCCAGGCGCTCGAGCCGCTGGCGCGCCGCGACCAGTTTCGCGTCGACCTCGCCTACCGCCTCTCGCAGTTCGCCATCGACGTGCCGGCGCTGCGCGACCGCAAGGAGGACCTCACCCTCCTGGTGCAGAGCTACGTCAACCGCTTCTGCCACGAGACCGGCAAGCGCATGCAGGGGATCACCGTCAAGGCGATGTCGGCGCTGCTCGCCTACGACTACCCGGGCAACCAGGGCGAGCTCGAGAACGTCGTCCGCCAGATGGTGCACATGACCCCCAACGGCCGCCCGATCGACCTCGAGACCCTGCCCGAGCAGGTGCGGCTGGCCAACGTGCGCACCGGCGCCAAGGTCGACGCCGGCTCCGACCTCGACCTCGAGCGCCTGGTCGCCTCCACCGAGGAGTCCGCCATCCGCGAGGCGCTCAAGCGCACGCAGGGCAACAAGACCCAGGCGGCCAAGCTCCTCGGCCTGTCGCGCAACGGCCTGGCGATGAAGATGGAGCGCTGCGGCATCGAGGGCTGAGGCCGCCCCCCCTTGTGGCAGTGCAACCCACCACTTTCGCGTCACCTGTGTGACGATCCGAAGCAGGGTCTTGACTTCGCGTTGCGAGGTCTGATTTCATAGCCCCGCGTCGATAGAAGGCCAACTCGGACACCCCCGGCTGCGGCGGTTCTCGCCGCGGTTCGAGGGGGAGATTCAGCCTCCGTCACGAGGGGAAAGCACATGGGAACCCAGCTCCGCCGTCCGCTGCTCGGCGCCGCCGCCGCGGCGATCCTCCTACTCCCGGCCGTCGCCGCGGCGCAGCCGGCCTGCCCCTTCGTGGTCGACGCGCAGGGCACGCCGGGGGTCGGCGGCGTGACCCACACCTCGATCCAAGCGGCGGTGGACGACCTGCCGAACCCCGGCCCCTGCACGGTCACCGTGCGCGCCGGCCACTACGCCGAAGGGGTCGTCCTGGCGGACGTCAACTCGCTGGCCGCGAGCGAGGCGGAGCGCATCCTGATCCTCGCCGACGCGCCGGCCGACGCCGCCGCCGACGACGCCGCCAAGGTGGTGGTGGCGCCGCCGGCCGGCGCCGCCGGATTCTGGATCGAGCGCTCCCGGCGGGTGACGCTCAAGTCGTTCGACGTGCGGGGCGGCGCCGAGGCGTTCGTACTGCGCGGCCTCGGTGGCGACAACGCCAACCGGGACGTGGTGCTCGACTCGAACGACGCCCACGGCAACGGCGCCGGCTCGAACCTGGGGGCGATCACCGTCGGCCAGGGCAGCGCCCGAACCTGGGTGGTCAACAACCTGGTGCGCGACAACGCCGGCAACGGCATCCTCGTCGAGGGCTCCGGCGCGCCGGGCGACGACGCCGTCTACGTGGTCAACAACACCGTGCTGCGCAACGGCCACAACGGCCTGCGGGTGACCCGCAAGCGGCTCGTCTACCTGGTCAACAACCTGGTGGTGGGCAACGGCACGGCGGAGGCGAAGGGGAGCGGCAACAACCTGAGCTCCGGCGTCGACGCCGGGCGCTTCGGGCTCTACCGCGAGGGCCAGGGCGGCCAGGGGGTGCTGGAGGCGACCGTCCTGCTGCACAACATGTTCTACCGCAACGGCGTCGGCCACCCGTCGGGGATCGGCGGCGACGTCGCCAACATCACCCAGGTCTTCGAGGACGGCGCCGACAGCGGCAACTACACCACCTTCGGCAACGAGCACGGAGCGCCGGCGGTGATCGGCTGCACCTTCGCCGACTGCACCGGCGACACCGGCCTCGAAGCCCTCTTCGTCGATCCGGCCGCCGACCTGCGGCTGATCGCCGAGGCCCCCGCCGTCGACCGCGGCCACGAGGACCTCGAGCACAACGGCGCCCAGCGGGTGCCGGTGATGGACTTCGAGGGCCAGGCGCGCCCCGAGGACGGCAACGGCGACGGCACCGCGCGCATCGACGTCGGTCACGACGAGGCGGCGCCCGCGCTGCCGTCCTTCCGCGCCATCGCCGACTGCTCGCCGACCTCGGGCGTGGTGCCGCTGACGGTGCGCTTCCGCACCCGCGCCGAGTTCGCCGGCGGCAGCATCATCCGCTACCGCTGGGACTTCGAGGGCGACGGCATCTACGACACCTCCGACTCGGTGCCGCAGGACTTCCTGCGCACCTACGAGGTGCCCGGCGTCTACGCCGCCACCCTGGAGGTGACCAACAACTTCGGCGAGACGGCCACCGACGACTGCCTCCTCAACGTCGCCAGCGCGGCGCCGGTGGCGGTGGCCGACGCCGATCCGTCCAACGGTCCGGCGCCGCTCACCGTCACCTTCACCGGCACCGGCATCAAGAGCGGCGGCACCATCGTGCTGCATTCGTGGGACTTCGACGGCGACGGCGTCTTCGACCTCGAGACCTCGACCTACGACCGCCCGCAGCCGACCTCGATCACCTTCGTGGTCAACCAGGCGGACTGCGGCTCGCCGGACCAGCTCTCCTTCTTCCTCAACGGCACCCTGCTCGGCACCGGCCAGCCGACGGTCGGCTGCACCTGCAACACCGTCCAGGCCTCGTACACGATCAGCGACCCGGCCCTGCTGGCGGCGTGGAGCGCGACCGGCGGCAACACCCTGCGCGTGGTGGTCGGCAGCGGCGTGGCGGTGGCCTACGTGCGAGCCGAGCTGTCGCCGGGCGGCACGGTGTGCGTCTTCGACCGGCTGAGCAACGGCGACTGCGCGCCGCGCAACCTGTGCGACAGCTACCAGTTCGGCGGCGACTTCAGCGCCGCGGCCGAGGCGGAGGAGACGACGACGGTGGTCGAGCACGTCTACGACACGCCGGGGACCTACCCGGCGGTCTTCCAGGTCACCGACAACGAGAACCGCACCGCCCGCGCCTCGGCGGCCTCGACCTCGGTGCGGGTGGGCCCCGCCGGCACGCCGATCGTCAGGGCCACCGGCGCCCCGACCGAGGGCGACGCCCCGCTGCCCGTCAGCTTCGGCGGCAGCGCCACCGACGACGGCCAGATCGTCCTCTGGGAGTGGGACTTCGACGGCGACGGCAGCTACGACTTCGCGTCGGCGACGTCGCCCGCCGTGGTCCACACCTACACCGGCGCGGGGGCCTTCGTCGCCGCGCTGCGGGCGACCGACGACCAGGGGCTGACCAGCGTCGACCTGATCGAGGTGTCGGTCGGCCTGCTCGCCGGCCTCTCGGTGCCTGACGACACCTTCGACCCGGTGGTGGGGGAGCAGGTGGCGATCCGCACCTCGATCAGCGCCGGCGCCCCCGTCCGCGTGCTGGTGCTCGACGACGGCCGACAGGTGGTGCGCGCGCGGGTCGACGAGGTGCGGCCCGCCGGCAGCTACGAGGACCTGTGGGACGGCCGCGACGGCGCCGGCAACCTCCTGCCGCAGTCTCCCTACTTCGCGGTCCTCGAGTACCAGGTGGCGGGGGTGACCGAGCGGGTGGACCTGACGGACACCACCGGCGGCCTGCGCTACAACCCGTCGCGCAACAGCCTGCCCAGCACCTTCCGGCCGTTCGAGGACAACCTGCTGACCGTCAACTTCACGGTGCCGTCCAACCGCGGCGCCTCGGAGATCCTCGCCTTCGTCGGGCTGTTCAACGTCGACACGCGGTTCATCACCCTGCTCGAGCGGGTGCCGCTCGGCGTCGGCACCCACACCATCCACTGGGACGGCCGCGCGCCGAACGGCAGCCGGGCGAGCCCGCCACCCGGGGACGCGTTCCTGTTCGGCATCTGGGGCTTCACGCTGCCGGACAACGCGATCATGATCCAGTCGGCGCCGGTGCTCTCGGGGGTGACGGTGGAGCCGAACTACTTCGCCCCTTCGACGCCGGGCTTCCTGACCCCGGACGCTCCCCTGGCGGTGGTCACCTACGACCTGAACAAGACGGCCGACGTCGAGCTCACGGTCACCAACCTCGAGACCGGCGCCGTGCTGCGCCGCATCGTCGCGCCGGGCGTCCCGGCCGGCAATGACCACACCCTCTCCTGGGACGGCCTGGCCGACGACGGCCTGTTCGCCGACAAGGGGGACTACAGGCTCACCTTGCGCGCCGTCGACTCGACCGGCAGCGCCTCCATCAACCGCTTCGCTCTCGTGAGGGTGTTCCACTGATGCGCACGCAGCCCAGACCACGTCCCGGACTCGGAACCGCACTCGCCACCCTGGCGGCGCTGCTCCTGCTGGCCCTCCCCGCACGCGCGGAGGAGCTGACGGTGGCGAGCTACGTCGACCTCACGATCGACCGCCTGGAGCTCGCCTACCAGACGTGGTCGCAGGAGGACCGCAGCCCGGTGGAGACCGAGGAGGCGGAGGTCTGCCGGCTCTACGGCACCGACCTCGACACCTACTTCGCGTTCGCCGGCAAGCACGGCCAGGAGATCGAGGACTACCTGGCCGAGCACACCGGCAAGCGTGACGAGATCGAGTCGCTGGCGGCCGACGTCGCCGCCGTCATCGAGCAGCAGGAGGTGCAGTGATGACCGTCCGCCGCCCCCGCGCCGAGCTCCTCCGCATCCTGCTCCTCGCCGTCCTCCTGGCGGTCTGGGCGGCCCCCGCCGCGGCCTTCCACTTCCCCTGGGACCAGGGCCACGACACCTTCGGTCCCGACCACGGCGACGACACCGACCCCGGTGACGACGAGCCGAACGAGTGCGGCTCTCCGGTCGAGGTGTCCAGCGGCAACTTCGTCTTCAGCTTCCAGGTGATGTCGCTGCTCAGCTACGGTCCGAGCGTCGACTTCACGCTGACCTACAACAGCAAGGACCTCCGCCAGGGGCCGTTCGGCCGTGGCTGGGTCCACACCTACGACCAGCGGGTGGTGAAGACCACGGACGAGGTCAACGTCTTCGCCGTCTGCGGCCAGGCCAACGGCAAGCGGGAGCGCTTCGTCCGCGGCGCCGACGGCACCTTCGCCGCGCCCTCCCACCTGCGCACCACGCTCGACGAGGGCACCGACGGCAGCTTCGAGCTGCGTATGAAGGACGGTATGGTGCAGCGCTTCGGCTCGGACAGCCGTCTGCTCGAGATCCGCGACCGCAACGGCAACCCGCTGAGCTTCACCTACGACTCGACTGGCTTCCTGGCGGCGATCACCGACGTCAGCGGGCGCAGCATCCTGCTCACCAAGGGCTCGAACGGGCGCGTCGCCGCGGTGACCGATCCGCTGGGCCGCACCTACCAGTTCGGCTACGACGCCGACGGCAACCTGGTGTCGCTCGAGGACCCGCTCGGCGAGACGACGACCTTCCTCTACGACGCGAAGGAGCGCCTGCGCGAGGTCGTCGACGCCCTCGGCCACAGCCAGGTGGCGCTGATCTACGACACCGCAGGCCGCGTCCGCACCCACCGGCACGGGCCGCTCACCTGGACCTACACCTATCTGACCGCTCAGGGACGGACCACCAAGAGCGACAACACGGGCCGGTCCTACACCTACGAGTACAACCCGGAAGGCACCATCACCCGCATCGTCGATCCGCTGGGCAACAGCGAGCGCTTCGTCTACGACGCCGCCTTCAACGTCGTCGAGCGGACCAACCCGCGCGGCGGCGTCACCCGGGTCACCTACGACGGCAGAGGCAATCCGCTGACCGTGACCGACGCCTCCGGCGCGACGCGGACGATGACCTACGAGCCGGTGTTCAACCGCATCACCTCGATCACCAACTCGGTGGGGCAGACCACCACCTTCGAGTACGACGGGTCGGGCAACCTCGTCCGCAGCACCGACCCGGCGGGAGCCACGACCGTCTACGAGTACGATGCCGTCGGCCGCCTGATCCGGGTCACCGACCGCGACGGCTCCGAGGCACTCCTCGCCTACGACGCGTTCGGCAACCTGATCGAGACCACCGATCCCCTGGGCAACGTCAGCAGCGCCACCTACGACCTCGTCGGGAAGGTCCTCTCCTCCACGGACCCGTTGGGGAGGACGACCGAGTACACCTACGACGACAAGGACCGCAGGGCCACCTCGAGGGCGCCGGACGGCGGCGTCACCCAGTTCGCCTACGACGCCGTCGACAACCTGGCGTCGATCACCACTCCCAACGGTGCGGTGACGCGCAACGAGTACGACGTCTACAACCGAGTCGTCCGGACCCTCAACCCGCTGGGGGCGGTCTCGACGTTCAGCTACGACGCACGCGACAACCTGGTCGCCGCCACCGACTTCAACGGCAACTCCGCGACCTTCACCTACGACGCCCTCGGACGCCTGCGCACCAAGGTCAAGCCGGACGACACGGTGACCTTCACCTACGACGCGTCGGGCAACGTGCTCTCCGTGACCGACGGCGACAGCAGCCTGAGCTACGTCTACGACGCCATGCACCGCATCGTCGAGGCGCGGACGGCGGCGACGGCCGGCCAGCCGGCCTCGGTGGTGCGCATCAGCTACGACGCCGAGGGGCGGCGCGGGACGATGACGGATCCGGCGGGCGGGGTGCAGCAGTACACCTACGACGACCGGTCGCGGCTGAGCCGCCTGGTCGACCCGGCGGGCAACGTCTTCGACTTCACCTACGACTCGCAGGACCGCCGCACCGGGCTGACCCTCGGCACAGCCGGCGCGGTGTCGTGGTCGCACGACGTGGCGAGCCGCGTCACCGCCATCTCGCACGGCGCGCAGAGCATCGACTACGGCTACGACCTGGCGTCGAACCGGGTCTCGACGACCGACGCGGACGGCCTCCATGGCTATACCTTCGACGCCGTCAACCGGCTGATCGCGGCCAGCCATCCGGCCGGCCAGCCCGCCGAGTCCTACGCCTACGACCTGATGGGCAACCGGACGAGCTCGCACCTGTCGTCGGCGTACGTCTACGACGCCGCCAACCGCCTGCGCAGCGACGACACCTACGACTACTCGTACGACGGCAACGGCAACCTGGTCGGCAAGACCGTGCGGGCCACCGGCGCCACGACGACCTACACCTTCGACACCGAGAACCGGCTCGTGCGGGCCGATCTGCCGGGCGGCGGCATCGCCACCTACCGCTACGACGGCCTGGGGCGGCGCATCGCCAAGACGGTCGACGGCCTGCTCACCCAGTACGTCTACGACGAGAGCGACATCCTGGTCGAGTACATCGGCGGTACCGTCACCGCGCGCTACACCCACGGACCGATCGCCGACGAGGTGCTCGCCGTCGTGCGCGGCGGCGCTTCCTACTTCTTCGAGTGGGACGCGCTCGGCTCGGTACGCCGGGTGGTGGACGCCGGCGGCGCCGAGGTCGCGAGCTACACCTACGACTCCTTCGGCAACCTGCTGGCGGAGACGGGGACGCCGCAGGCCCCGTTCCTGTTCCAGGGACGCGAGCTCGACCGCGAGACCGGCCTCTACTTCTTCCGCACCCGCTACTACGATCCGCAGGTCGGCCGCTTCGTCAGCGAAGACGCCATGGGCTTCAGCGCCGGCGTCAACTTCTACGTCTTCGTCGAGAACAACCCGGTCAACTTCACCGATCCGTTCGGCCTCGAGGTCGGCTTCTGGGAGAGCCTGATCCCGATCTGGGGCTCGGGCAAGCAGGCCTACGAGGACTTCGCCTGCGGCCGCTGGGGCTGGGGCATCTTCAACACCGTGCTGGCGGTCTCCGACGTCTTCCTCGTCAAGTCGCTGGTCACCGCCGGAGCCAAGGCGGTCTTCAAGACCGGGCTGAAAAAGGGCATGTCGCGCCCCAACCCTGCGTTCCCGCGCGGCAAGGAGTGGGTCGAGATGTCCCACTGGATCCCCGACCGCGCCTTGCCGGAGGGATTGAAGGACGCCGGTTGGAACCTCAAGCCGATGTGGGGCACCGACCACGCGCTGGCCGACCCCCACCGCTACCGCTTCCTGCCGAAGTGGTGGAAGGCCGAGAACCCGATGCCGAGCCGCTTGACCCAGCAGCTCAATCGCATCCCGAACGGCGTCCAGGGCGTCGGCGCCGGTGCCGCGTCGGGCGGCGGCCGGGCGGCGAACGCTTCGCGCGACAGCGACTGCAACTGCCAGTGATCGTGGTCAGCGTCGCGGGGAGGATGGCCTATAGTGGCCGCCGAGGGGAGGTGGCCCGTTGATCGGACTCCGTAGCCTCTTGCGCCGTTCGGAGCGCGGCTTCGCGCCGCTCGAGCGCCGCGTGCTCGACGCCGTCGCCGCCGCGCTCGACGGCGAGGCCCGAGAGCGGTTCGAGCAGCAGGTGCAGGCGGTGAACAAGGTCCAGCGCCTGGGTGGGGCCCGGGAGGTGAACCTGTACCGCATGCGCGGCGGCAAGCCGTTCAACGATCCGGGGATCGCGTTCGCGGACGCCCGCCTGGAGGCCGAGCTGGCGCGGGTGTCGCTGCGCGTCCCCGGCGAGGAGCGGAGGCGGACCGTGACGCTGCACCTGGTGCGGGGTTTCGTGTTCTCCCTGACCTTCGATCCGCCGGCCGCGCCGGTTCTCGACCGCGACGACGCCGAGGTCGTGGACGTCCGCCTGCGCACCCGCCCGATGGAAGCGCGGGAACCGGTGGCGGACCCCGGCCCGGCGGACGCGGAGCCCCTCGCCGGCCGGCTGGCGCGCTGGCACGAGCGGTACGGGCTGAGCGAGGTGTCGGCGCCCTTGCCGCCCGACGGCCGCGCCCGCAGGCTGCGAGAGATCCCCGTCGACCTGCCGCACGACTACCTGCGGATGATGGAGCAGACCGACGGCTTCATCGTCGGGCCGTGGAAGGTCTTCGGGCTGCGCGAGGTCTACGGCATCACCCCGGACCGCTCGGAGTACGAAGTGATCGCCGAGCTCCGCGACCGCGGCGTGCTCGCCGTCGAGACAGAAACCGCCGACCTCTACTTCGTCCCCTTCGACGGTGCGCCGCGCCGCTCGGTGGACGGGCTGGTGGAGGAGCTGGAGTCGCAGCTCACGCCGGCGGACGCGGTGGTGTGAACGTGGTGACTCGTCGTCTCGGCACCCTCCTCCTCTCGCTGGCGTTGCTGGCCGCGGCGGCGCCGGCGGGCGCCGGCGTCGTCTACTGCGGACTGCGGGACGGCGTGTGGACGGTCCTGGTCCAGGGCTCGCCCTCGGAGGCGCCCGCCGCCGTCCGCCCCGGCCTCGCCTTCGACGCCTCCGCGCCCGCCCTCTCCCCGGATGGGCGCCGCGTCGCCTTCGAGGTGCCGGGGCGGGGAATCCTGGTCTGCCCGACGACGCAGGAGGAGCGCTGCGAGACGCTGACCACCGAGCTCGGCTGGCCGGTGCGGCCGACCTGGAACCCGGCGACCGGCGAGCTGGTCTTCGTGCGCTACGTCGCCGACGCCTCGGGCGAGGACTCGGACCTGCTCGTCGCCTCGCCGGACCTCGCCGAGGTGCGCCCGCTGGTCGGCCAGACCGGCAACCAGGACTCGCCCGACGTCTCGCCGGACGGACGCTTCGTCGTCTACGACTCGGCGCAGACCGTCGGCCTCCACCGCGGCGGCGTGCAGGTGGTGCGGCACCTGTGGGTGATGGACCTGGAATCCGGCGTCGCGCGCCCGCTGGTGCCCGCCGCCGCCCAGGACATGCAGCCCGACGTCTCGCCGGACGGCCGCCGCGTCGCCTTCGCCTCGAACCGCGGCGGCGGCGACTTCGAGATCTGGGTGGTCGGCCTCGACGGCGAGGGCCTGCGCCAGGTCACCTCCGGCGCCGGCGGCAAGACCTGGCCGGCGTGGTCGCCGGACGGCGCGCGCATCCTCCACAGCCGCGCCCACGACGGGCGGAGCGAGCTGTGGACGGCGGCCGCCGACGGCTCCGCCGCCGAGCCCTTCCGGCCCTTCGGCGCCGGTTCCGACGTGCAGCTCCGTGATCCCGACTGGAGATAGGACCCCCGTGCGACGACGTTCCCGAATCCCCGGCCGCGCTGTGCGCGGCGGCGTTCCCGCTGCGCTGCTGGCCGTCCTCGTCCTGGCCCTGCCGGCCGCCGCCGCGGAGGTGTCGCAGGTGCGCCTCGGCGGCGCGTCGTTCAACCCCGGCCTCGAGCAGGAGGTCTCCCTCTCCTACCGCCTGTCGGCGGCCGACCGCGCCTGGGTGCGCGTCTACGACCCCGACGGAGGCCTGGTGCGCACGCTGGTCGCCGGCGAGCGGCAGGAGGCCGGAGAGCACCGGGCCGCCTGGGACGGCCGCGACGACGAGGGGCGGGTGGTGCCCGACGAGGCGTACACCTTCACCGTCGAGACCGGTTCCGGCGACCGCTACGACCCGGAGGCGACCACCGGCGGCGAGGTCGGCGATCTCACCGACGCCCGCTTCGACCGCCAGGGCGGCACCGTCACCTACCGCCTGCCGGCCGCGTCGCGCGTGCTGATGCGCCTCGGCGTGCGCAACGGGCCGATGTACAAGACGCTGGTCGACTGGAAGCCGCGCGTCGCCGGCAGCGTCACCGAGTACTGGGACGGCCGCGACGAGGACCACCTGGTGGTGATGTGGGACCGGCCCGGCTTCAGCGCCCTCATCACCTACGTCACGCTGCCCGATGCCACCGTCATCGCCTACGGCAACGACGACGAGAGCTACCGCCAGTACAAGCTGGGCCGCGGCGCCGAACGGCCGCAGAAGCCCGACAGCGAGCCGGCGGCCGGGCGCGCCGCCCGCCTCCGCCCCGAGGGCCTGGTGCCGCCCGCCTGGGCGCGCGCGCCGCGCGTCACCCTGAGCTTCCCGCGGCTCGAGGGCGCCGGCGAGGTGCCGGCCGTCGCCGGCGAGGTGGCGGTGCGCGTCGAGGTGGCGCCGGAGGACCGCGAGCGCCTGATGCGCGAGCAGTTCGAGATCATCTTCTACGTCGACGACGTCTTCTTCGCCGAGGCCGAGCGCGGCTACCTGCCGTTCAACTGGCGCTGGGAGCTGGCGCAGCTCCCGGTGGGCGAGCACGTGTTGACGGTCAACGTCGCCAGCTTCCAGGGCCAGGTGGGAGTGGCGAGCCGCAAGGTCCGTATCGAGATGAAGCCGTGAGAGCCGCCGAAGTCCTGCTGCCCGTCGAGCGTCCCGCGGCGCTGATCCCGTTCCTCCTCGGCTCGGCGTCGATCGCCAGCCTGCTGCTCTACTTCTACGGCGTCACCTCGATGGGCGCCAGCGCGCGCTGGCTGCTGCTGCCGGCGCTGATCCTTCTCGCGGTGTTCGTGCTCGCCGTGGCCCGCCGCGACGCGGCGCTGGCGGACCGGGTGGTCGCCGGACTGTGGGCGGGCGCCGTGGCCACCTTCGTCTACGACGTGGTGCGCGTGCCGATCGCCGCCTCCGGCGTGCCGGTGTTCAAGGCGATCTCCTACTTCGGCACCCTGATCCTCGACCAGCTCCGGCCGACGCTGGCCTCCGAGGTGGTGGGGTGGGGATATCACCTGTCGAACGGCGTCGGCTTCGGCCTGATGTACGCGGTGATGGTCCGCCGCCCGCGCCTGTGGAGCGCCCTGCTGTGGGGCGTGACGCTCGAGGCGGCGATGCTCGCCACCCCCTACGCCGAGGTGTTCGGCTACCGCATGAGCCCGAAGTTCCTCGCCATCACCATCGGCGCGCACCTGGTGTACGGCGCCGTGCTGTGGGCGGGCCTGGTGGGGTGGGAGCGGCTGCAGCGCGCGCCGGCGACGCGGCGCCGCGCCTGGATCGCCACCCTCGGCCTGCTGGCGCCGCTCGGCGTCGGCGGCGTCGGCGCCGACTTCCACGCCCGCCACGCCGCCTCGCTGCCGCCGTCGCCGCCGTCCTACGTCGGCGAGCACCTGTACACCACCTGGAACGTCCCCGAGCCCGACCGCGTGGCCCTGCTCTGGGCCACCCGGCAGTTCGTCGACCCGAAGGCGCGCTTCCACTTCGTCGAGCCCTTCAGCCGCGTCACCTACGGCACCTCGATCGACATGCCGGAAGCCGAGGTGCGCCGCGCCGCCACGCGCTCGGCGACCGAGGTGCTGCTCGAGGAGCGGGACCTGCTGGGCGAGGAGAAGCTCCGCCTGCTCGCCGACACCACGCACCTCTTCGAGATCGCCCGCTGGCGCCTGCCCTCGAACCGCGAAGCCTTCCGCCTCGGCACCGGCCTGGTCTCCGCCGTGGGCGACTGCCCGGCCGACGACGTCGCCCCCTGCTTCGAGCGCGGCTTCCGCTACCTAGACGCCTGGTACGCCGGCGAGGGCTGACCGCCCCCGCCCGCTCAGGGGACGTCCGCGCAGGGGAAGGCCGCGGTGTCGGTGACGGCGTCGGCGCGGTGGCCGGCGTCGTTGTGGTACACGCGGCCGCCGTCGAGGCCCTCGGACTCGCGGCCGACGAAGAGGTCGAACTCGACGTCGGTGGTGGCGGCGAAGAAGACCCAGTAGTGGCCGTTCATGGCGCAGCCGTCGAGCACCTTGACCAGGAGCTCCCAGTTGTCCGGGTGGAAGAACCAGAACAAGCCGGAGTCGGCGCTGCGGTAGGGGACCGTGGTGCCGAGGCCGCCGCCGCCCTGGTGGCCCCGGTACTCGACGAAGACGCAGAAGTCCTCCGCCGGAGTGCCCGCCAGGGCCAGGGCCTCGCCGACGTCGTTGCCGTACGGGTCGTCGCCGGGGGGGAAGCAGGCGGAGAGCCTCGGCTCGGCGGGACCGCCGGCGACGGTGACGCCGAGGTCGACGATCGACGCCTGGTCGGCGTCGGCGTGGACCGCCGCCACGTAGTAGATGACGCCCGCCTCCAGCAGGACCTCGAAGCTGGTCGCCCCCTCCACGTAGTCGGACACCGCGATCAGGTTGGCGAGCGGATCGTCCGGATCCAGGGGGCCGCGGTAGAGCAGGATGCGGCCCTCGAACGCCTCGCTGATCCAGGCGCTGCTCACCGTGTAGGTGCCCCGCTGGTCGACCCAGAACGACCAGCCGATGAACGGCGACGTGAAGTCCTCGACCGCGCTGCCGGCGGCGTCGGGAGGATGGAAGTCCGAAACGCCGTTGAGGACGCCGGTGACGCCGAGGCCGGCAGCGGGGAAGGCGAGGGTCGCGGCGAACAGGGCGCCGGCGAGAGCGACACGGTGTCGGGTCATCGGGAGCTCTCCTGAGTCCGGATTACGAAAAGTCGCGACCGGGGCCGCCACGCGGGTGTCTGGGCAGAGCGTATGCGATTTCCTTGCCTCGTGAACACTGCGAGCCGGGGCCAAGCGCCCCGGCGTTAGAATGACATTCATGCCCCTCGCCGAAGCCGGACCCCGCACCGTGCGCGCGCCGCGCGGCACCGCGATCTCCTGCCGCGGCTGGCAGCAGGAGGCGGCGCTGCGCATGCTGATGAACAACCTCGACCCCGAGGTGGCCGAGCGGCCGGAGGAGCTGGTGGTCTACGGCGGCTCCGGCAAGGCGGCGCGCAACTGGCAGTGCTTCGAGGCGCTGGTCGACACCCTGCGCCGGCTCGGGAACGAGGAGACGATGTTGGTGCAGTCGGGCAAGCCGGTGGCGGTGTTCCGCACCCACGCCGAGGCGCCCCGCGTGCTGATCGCCAACTCGCTGCTGGTGCCGCACTGGGCGACGGCCGACGAGTTCCGCCGCCTCGAGGGGCTGGGGCTGACCATGTACGGCCAGATGACCGCCGGCTCGTGGATCTACATCGGCACCCAGGGCATCCTGCAGGGCACCTACGAGACGCTCGCCGAGTGCGCGCGGCAGCACTTCGGCGGCAGCCTCGCCGGCACCCTGACGGTGACCGCGGGCCTCGGCGGCATGGGCGGCGCGCAGCCGCTGGCCGTCACCATGAACGGCGGGGCGGCCCTGGTCGCCGAGGTCGACCGCCGGCGCATCGAGCGGCGCCTGGAGACCCGCTACCTCGACGAGACGGCACCGGACCTCGAGAGCGCCGTC